>JBHRQF010000247.1:0-2813 GCA_042645325.1 Campylobacter sp.
CGCGATTTCGTGCCCTATACCGCGTTTAATCTAAAAAATTTAGGCAAATTTGAAGTGCTTGGCATGGGCGAGCACATCGCCGTGGACGCGTCGCTAGCCATACTTGCGGCGCTAAATGAAACCTCTCTAGCGCAAATCAGGCAAAATTTGCTAAATTTTAAAGGTATCAAAAAGCGCTTCGATATCCTAACCGCAAGCAGGAAATTCGTACTCATCGACGACTACGCGCACCATCCGACCGAGATAAAGGCGACGCTGCAATCGGTCTTTGAGTACGCCAAGCTGCTGGGCATCACAAAGATCACGGCGATCTTTCAGCCGCACAGATTTACGCGCCTAAGCGCAAATTTGCAGGCCTTTAAGGAGTGCTTTGAGGGCATAGACGAGCTGGTTATCCTGCCCGTTTACGCCGCGGGCGAGGCATCCATAGATATAAATTTAAAAGAAGAGTTTAAACGCTACAACCCCGTGATGACGCAAAAAGTCGCGCGCGAGGGCGAGGGGATCGTCTTTACGGACGAGTTTGGCGTGAAAAATTTGCTTGATGACGGGCTAGTTATAGGATTTGGCGCGGGCGACATCACCTATCAACTTCGAGGCGATGCATGAGGGTCATAATCGTACTTTTAGGCGTGCTTGCCGCGATCGCGATATTTAGCGTGAGCGACGAGAAGCTAAGCAAAAAGGCGAAATTTGTCATCACTTTTTCGGCGATTTTTATCGCGGCGGCGCTGTATTTTTACGAGAGCGCCCTAGAAAGCGAGCAGAGTAAAAGGCTAGAGCTAGTCGCGCTTTTTAATCAAGGCAAAACCCTAAAATGCGGAAATTTTGACGTAAATAACACTAAATTTAACTACGAGTTCGGCACGTCCTCCTTCGTCGCAAAACGTGCGGCAAAGGAGCTAAACAGCGTCAAGATCGCGCTTGATGGCTGCGAATTTAAAGGCGAATAATTGCGTAATTTTAAAGATAATCAAAATTTGGCTAAAAGCGGCGCTTGGGAAGCAAGCGGGCGCGAAAATAGCGTCTCACGCGAGCAAAGAAACGGCGATGTTTTGGACGCCGCGGCGCACCGCGAGCAAAAAGAATTTACAAACGCGGAAGGCTTTGAGCGGCTTATAAAAATTTTAGATTTGCAAGGCTATATGGAGCGGTTTAACTCCTTTTTAGCGCGCCCTAAGCCGCTTTTTATGGCAGGCGACAGCAGGCTGCATTATGAGAAAATTTTAGAACTCTCGCAAAAGCAGTTTGATCCGCCCGCACCGGCTCAAAACCTAGACGACGCGCTTATGCGCCTTAGCAAACAAGCCACGCTGCACGTGAGCGAGATTTTCGAGTTTGCTAAGATAATTAGCTATTTTACCTACCTAAAAACGCTCAAATTTGAAGGCAAGCTAGGCGAGTGGCTCGCTAAAATCGAGATTCCGCAGCCGATGATAAAGCTCGCAAATTCATTTGACAAAAACGGCGAGCTAAAAGACGAAGTAGACGAGCGTCTGGGCGGTATCAGAGACGCGTTTAGCGCCAAAAGAGCGCAAATAGACGCCGATCTGCGCCGCCTCATCTACTCAAAATCTATCGCACCCTATCTCGTCGATACGCAGGTGCACTACATCAGCTCGGTCGAGGCGCTACTCGTGCGAGGCGGGTTTAACCACGTGCTAAAGGGCACGGTCGTGGCTAGAAGCTCGGGCGGCTACTTCTACGTCGCGCCCGAAAACATCCAAAAGCTCAAAAAAGAGCAAAGCGAGCTGCTGGATAAAAAAGAGCAGATCGTCTATGAGCACTGCAAAATTTTTAGCTCCGCGATGCACAAGGGCTTGCCGTTTCTAAAATTTATAAACGGCGCGTTTGACGTATTTGACGCCTACTGCGCGCGGGTTTTTACGGCTAAAAGTGCGGATCTGGAGTTCGTGCTGCCGTGCGGAGGGTCAAATTTAAAGCTGGCAAATTTCGCCCATCCCGCGCTAAAAAATCCAAAAAGCATCAGCATCGATTTTAGTAAAAAGGTGCTACTGATCACCGGCGTAAACGCGGGCGGTAAATCAATGCTGTTAAAATCGCTGATAGCCGCGGCATTTCTAGCCAAATACCTGCTGCCGATGCGCATAAACGCGCAAAATTCGCAGATCGGAAATTTCAAGGAATTTGACGCCATTATCGAGGATCCGCAAAACGTGAAAAACGACATCTCGACCTTTGCCGGGCGTATGGTGCATTTTTCCAAGCTTTTTACGAAGAAAAATCTGCTCATCGGAGTCGATGAGATAGAGCTTGGAACGGACTTTGAGGAGGCGGCGAGTCTATACGGCGTGATGATCGAGCGGCTGATGGGACAGGATATCAAGATGATCATCACCACCCACCACAAGCGCCTTGCTATGCTGCTAGCCAAAAATCCCGAAGTCGAGCTCGTGGCAGCGCTTTACGACGAGGAAAACTCGCGGCCTAAATTTGAGTTTTTAAAAGGCACGATCGGCAAATCATACGCCTTTGAGACTGCGGCTAGATACGGCATCGCGGCAAATTTGGTCGCGCAGGCGAAAAAGATCTACGGCGAAGACAAAGAAAATCTAAACGAAATCATCACAAAGACGCTGAATTTAGAGGTGCAGCAGACGGAGGTACCAGCCTCCGTAGCTACGGAAGAAAAGCTGGTCGGGGCGGAAGATCGCCGAGACGAGGTAGGTAGGGATAGAGCGCGTAGCCAGCTCACTGAGCATCGTAGGCCAGAAGTCGTACTTGATAAAGATAGCGACCGCAGGGTGCGCCAGATCAAGAAAGCGGCGCACCGATGAGGAGCGATCCGAAGG
>JBHRQF010000248.1:0-2800 GCA_042645325.1 Campylobacter sp.
GTCGTTTATGATGTACTCGAATTCTTCGTATTTTAAAAAGGTATTTATCGGCACGGCCACGGCGCCTAGCAGCGTGATGGCAAAGTAGCTAGCGATAAACTCCGGCGAGTTGTTTACGATCATCGCGACGCGGTCGCCCTTTTTCACGCCCATGCCTTGCAAAAACGCAGCCAGCGTAAATGCGTTTGCGCGTAGCTGCTTGTAGCTTATTTTGTCCGTTTCGGTGTAGATCGCGATACCGCCGCCGTTTTTGTCTACCGCGACGTTTAGCATATCCTCGAAATTTTCGTAAGGGTAGTTCATGTCCGCGCCTTAAAATTTATATTTCACGTTCAAATTTATCGCCTGAGCGTTGCCGCGCTCAAATTTGCCGTTTGGATAAAGCCCCGACGCGTTTGAGTAGTAGTTCACGTCGCGTGCCTTTCTGTCTTGGTAGAAGTAGCTAGCTCCTAGCTCCAAAGCGTCCGTAAATTTGTAGTTAAAGCCTGCTGCATAGATGACGGCTTTGGTATCTGGCAGGTCAAAGCCCGTGGTGTCGGCTCTAGAGGCGGCCTCGTCAAACGTAACCGCGCCCATCAGGCGGAGTTTGTCCGTAGCGTCGTGCGCTACGCCGATGCGGTAGGCGTTGCTGTCCTTCCAGTCGCGCTTTTTAGACGCGTCAAATGCCGCAAAAAACGGGTTGCGGTAGTGAGCGGCCGAGGCGCCCGGGTAGTTGAAGTCAAGTTCTTTCCACGCAGACCAATAGGTTCGCTCAAAGTCAAATAGCAGCGTGGTGTTTGCGATTTTATACGAGAGGGCTAAATTTAAGCTCGCAGGTAGCGGTACGGATAGCTTTGCGCTGCCGCTATATGAGACGCTCGGAAATGCCCCCCTCGGATGCGCCGGCGCGCTGATGTCGGTGTCGCCTTTTAGATTCATATTTACTTTCGAGCGGTAGGTGGCCGCTAGACTCAAATTTGAAGTCGGTTTATACGTGATTGCCGCGTTATAGCCGAAATTTACGCGGTCGCCTTTGATGTCTTGCGAGGCGGGCAAGGCGCCAGGCACCTCCTGCACGGCTTCTCCTCTAGCGTAAACGGCGCGAAGGCCAAAGCCTAACGCGATGTTATCGGTTAGCGCGTAGGCGACGCTAGGATTTACCTCGATCACTTTTAGGTCAAATTTTTTAGATGTGGCTTTAGGTAGATTTTCGTCCCATCTCATCGACATTCCCGCAGGCACGACGACTGATAGGCCAAAGCGCCAGTCGCCAAACTGCGGCGAAACGTAATGAAAAGTCGGAGCTAGCGCACCTGCTCTTTTTGAGGTAAATTTAGCTCCGCTAGAGTGGCTATACTTCGTCTTTGACATGCGCAGGTAGGTTAGTGAGCTTTCTAGATAGTGTCCGCCGTCTAAAAATATCATATTTGCAGGGTTATTATAGGCTGCGTCGGGACCGAAGCTCGTCGCGACGTTTGAGTTTAAAAGTGCGATGCTATCGCCGCTCTGCTCTGGGATTTTAAAGCCCGCCGCATTTAGACAGCAGCAAGCCGCTAGGCAAACGCCGATATATTTTCTCATTTATGCTCCTTTAAAGTTTCTTAAAATTTTTATCTCATCCGCCCAGATGCTCTCGTCGATAGTCTCTAAAACTAGCGGGATATCGTCCGTGCGGGGGTCGTTTATGATATTTTCAAATGTTTTTAAGCCCAAAAAGCCCTTTCCTAGGCTCTCGTGGCGGTCCTTTTTGCTGGCTAGGTCAAATTTCGTATCGTTTAGATGCATGCCACACAGCATATCGCGCCCGACTATCTCGTCAAATTCGCTCATCACGCGCTCGTAGTCGTCTCTGATGTCGTATCCAGCGGCAAAGGTATGACAGGTATCTAGGCAAACGCCGATCCTGCTTTTATCGATGCAGCGTTTGATGATGTAGGCTAGGTGTTCAAATTTAAAGCCCAAATTTGAGCCCTGACCCGCGGTATTTTCTATGACTAGCTTTACGTTTTGGCTGTTTTCGAGTAGGAAATTTACGGAATTTGCGATATTTTGGAGGCAAATTTCGGGCGAAATTTCGTTTAGATACGAGCCCGGATGAAAATTTATCATCACTAGGCCTAGCGCCTCTACGCGGTAAATTTCGTCCAAAAAGGCGCTAACCGACTTTTGGCGTTGCTCCGGGCTTGGATGGCCTAAATTTATAAGGTAGCCGTTGTGCGGCAAAACGTGCCTGGGCTCGATGCCGGCGGCTTTTAAATTTTGTTTAAATTTGGAGATATTTTCTGGGGTTAGCGGCTTGGCTTCCCATTGACGCTGATTTTTAACGAACATCGCAAAGGCGTTCGCGCCGATATTTGCCGCATTTAGCGGAGCGTTTTCTACGCCGCCTGCGATGCTCACATGCGCGCCGATAAATTTCATTGAAGCTCTTTTATGATGATTTTTATGCGGTTTTTAGCGTCGAAAAAACTGATATTTTTACCGCAAACTTCGTATTTTATTGAATATTTACTTATATCTTGTATAAAACCGCACGAATTTGTCATTACATTTATGCCGTCATATAGCGGTTTGCGCTCCAAAATTTCCGCGAAAAAGTCGTCGTATCTCTCCTCCAAAAAGAACTTTTTGTTAAATTCTTTTTTCTCAAAGCACGCGCCGTTCATGCAAATTTTGTCGTTTATTTTGAGATTTACCGTATTTACGCCCGAGCTGTAAATTTGCAAATTTAGCTGGTTTGCGGTTTTATGCAGGAAGCCCACGTCGTTGATTTTTAACGGCGGAGTGAGGATGGTGACGGTAAATTTGTCCGATGATTTTT
>JBHRQF010000249.1:0-2799 GCA_042645325.1 Campylobacter sp.
TCTATTATGTTTATCTGGTTTTTATTTGCCATTTTTACTTCTAAATTTACTCTCCAAAAACTCTTTTAAAAATCCCATCCACGTGCCTGGCGTAATACGCATAATCAAAGCACTCTTTTATCTCGGCCTCGCCTAGGCTTGCGCGTAGTTCCTCGTCGGCGAGCAAATTTTGTAAAAATAGGCTCTCGCCGTTTTCGTTTATCGCCTTTTTGCCCTCCTGCAGATCCGCCCAGACCTTCATCGAGTTGCGCTGTACGATCTTATACGCGTCCTCGCGCGAAATTCCGCGCTGTGGAAGCTGCAGAAGCACGCGCTGAGAAAAGACGAGCCCGCCCGTTAAATTTAGATTTTTCATCATATTTTCCGGATAAACTACTAAATTTGCGATCAAATTCGTAATGCGCGCGAGCATGAAATCGGCCGTGATGAAGGCGTCGGGTAGGATAAATCGCTCGACCGAGCTGTGGCTGATATCGCGTTCGTGCCAGAGCGCGACGTTTTCGAGCGCAGGCGTCACGTATGAGCGCAACATCCTGCAAAGGCCGGTGATGTTTTCGCTAAGCACGGGATTGCGCTTGTGCGGCATAGCGCTGGAGCCCTTTTGGCCGGGGCTAAAGTACTCCTCAGCCTCGTAAACTTCCGTCCTTTGGAAGTGGCGCACGGCGACGGCGATCTTTTCGCAGGTGGCGGCTAGGACGGCGATCGCGCTGATGACGTGGGCGTAGCGATCGCGCTGGATGACCTGATTTGACGCGGGAGCCGGTTTTAGACCGAGCTGCTCGCAGGTTAGCTCCTCAAACTCGAGCGGTGCGTGAGCGAAATTCCCCATCGCGCCGCTTAGTTTGCCGTAGGCGGCGACCTCTTTGGCGTCCTGCAGCAGCTTTAGCGCGCGCGCGACCTCGTCGTACCAAACCGCAAGCACGAGCCCGAAGGTTATCGGCTCGCCGTGTATGCCGTGGCTGCGACCGACCATCATCGTGTTTTTGTGCTCCTGGGCTCTGGTTTTGATCGCGCTCATGAGGCCCTTTACGTCCTCGATAATGAGCTCCATGCTGCTTTTGATCTGAAGCGCGACGGCGGTATCGATGCAATCGCTGCTAGTCATGCCGTAGTGCACGAAGCGGCTCTCATCGCCCAGGCTCTCGCTCACGCTCGTTAGAAATGCGATTACGTCGTGCTTGGTCGTCTTTTCGATCTCGTCGATGCGCGCTACGTCAAATTTAGCATTTTTGCAAATTTTCTCGCAGTCCGCATCACTGATAAAGCCCAGCTTATTCCACGCTTTGACTGCCGCTTTTTCGACCTCCAGCCACGCGCCGTATTTTGCCTGCATATCCCACTTTTGCGCCATCTGTTCGCGCGAATATCTCTCTACCATCTTTAGCCTTTTTTATGCGAATTTTTGTATAATTTTTTAAGGAAAGATTATATAAAAACTGGGCTGAAAAGGCGGTTAGTATCCGCTAAATTTGCCCTTAAATTTTAGATTTAAAGAGTAAAGATTGCCATACATACATAAATTTATCGCGCATGCCGAAGGGCAAAAAGCGTATGAAATTTTACTGCAAAACGGCTACAAAATGCGTGAAGCTCAGCGCCTAATCGACAAAGGCCGACTTATCTGCGACGGCGCGGTCGTCGGTGAAAAAAATGCCTTGCTAAGCGGCAAAATTTGCTTGATAGAGTATGAGACGAATCCGTGCGGGCTAAAGCCAATTTTTGAGTGCGATAAATTTGCGGTTTTTGATAAACCTAGCGGTGTACTCAGTCACCCAAACGGCAGACACTGCGAGTACTCGTTAAATGACGAAATTTGGTCGCTCTACGGCCAAGAGGCCTCAGTCGCGCACCGTCTAGATTGCGAAACGAGCGGACTCATCGTCGTAGGCAAAGACAAAAATGCAGTCGTAAATTTGAAAAAACTTTTTGAAAACAGACAGGTTTATAAGAGCTACATCGCACTCGCGCATGGAAAGATAAGCGAAATTTTGCGTATCGAGGCAAATATGGATCTAGCAAACGATTATGACGACGTAAAAATGCGAATGCGAATTTGCGAGGATGGTAAAAGCGCTGTGACGGAGATTTTGCCGATAGAGTATTTTGCCGATATCGATGCGACGCTGGTGCGAGCCGTACCGCTCACGGGCAGGCAGCATCAAATTCGCTTGCATTTGTTCCACGTGGAACATAAGATTTTAGGCGAACCGCTATATGGTCTCTCGCGACCACAAATCGAGAAAATTTTAGATAAAGAGATGAGCGAAAGCGAGCGAATTTTAACGACCGGCGCGCCGAGATTGCTGCTGCATTCGGATGAAATTAGCTTTAAATTTGACGGCGTAGAGTACAAAATAAAATCCAAATTTGACGCGCAAGAGGAATTTTATAAACTCGTAAAGCACGGATAGATTTTGAGCCGATTTGTCAGACTGCTTTTTATTTTCCGTTTGCTAGTTTTATAAAATCTTGCGGCATAAAAACGGTAAATTTTGGATATGCAACATCTACCAGCGATAGCGTCAAGCACGAAACGATGGCGCAAAATTTAGCTGCGATTAGGCGCGATACGCCCCGTATAAAAAGCATTTTTGTTTCGACTATACAGTATTGCGCGCTTGTCTGCTTGCTTGGTAACCCTGCTCTATTTCGGCTTTAGTAAAAAATCTAAGAAGATAAACTAACGTAAATTTCGTTAGTAAATTTGACCTTTTTAATTAGCGCACGGTAAGAAAAGCGGCGAACGCTTGGCTACTTCTTTCTCGGATGTAGTGGAATCTAACAAAAGCAGCATTGGTT
>JBHRQF010000250.1:0-2781 GCA_042645325.1 Campylobacter sp.
TTTAGCTTTTCTACGCTCAGTTTTTTGCCTAGCATCACATCAGCGGGGTCGCCTAGATATTCGTTTCGCGGCAATGAGATAAAATCAAGCGGATTTAAAAATCGCTCGTTTTCGTAAATAAATTTGCCCTCGCTTACGCGTTTTAGCGCGCTTAGAGTAGCTTTCGCGCCAAGCTTTGCGGCTAAAATTTGAGCGTACGAACGCACATACGAACCCTCGCTAACGCCAATGCGAAAGCTCAAAAACGGATGCATATACGCAGTCAAATTTACGTCAAAAACGCTCATCGTTTGGCTTTTTAGCTCAAACTCTTCGCCTGCTCTTGCTAGCTCATACGCACGCTTGCCGTCCACGTGCTTGGCGCTAAATTTAGGCGGTACGTAGGCGATCTCGCCTTTTAGTTCGGCTAGCGCAGCTTTTACGTCCGCTAAATTTAACTGCGGACAAAGTGCGATATCCTCGATGTTTTCGTTATCTAGGCTAGCGCTTACGGCTCCTAGCCACATAGTCGCTTCGTAGATTTTGGGCGTTTTATCTATGTAGTTAAAAAGCCGCGTGTGATTGCCTAAAGCAACGATCAGGCAGCCGCTGGCAAAGGGATCAAGCGTGCCCGAAAAGCCCGCCTTTTTGACGCCGTATTTACGCTTTAGCTTGCTTAAAAAATGATTTGAGCTGATGCCAGCGGGCTTGTTTGCGACAAAAAGCGCATTCATTTAAATTTGACCTTTGGAGGTTGCGTTAAATTTGATCCGCGAGCCTCAAATTTGCCTGCATAAATTTGATCAAATTTAACGCTGAATTTGGCACGACTAGCCTCAAATTTACCCATTTTTACACCGCTTTTTCGACGAAGCTAGACATTATCTCGCGGCTGATTCCGCCGAAATTTATCGTTAGCTTTAGCTCTTTTTTGATCTTCGTTACCGCCGTCACGCGCCCGATACCGAAAATTTTATGCTTGACGAGATCGCCTTTTTTGTATTCGCCCGCGGCTTGCGTTTGCGTCTGGATTATGAGGCTGCCGCTGCAAACTCCTGCTTCGCTTAAAAATCTGCTCTTTTCCAGCCTTGTTCGCTGGCCTTTATAAAAGCGCGAATTTACAAAGCTGAGCGTTAGGGTTTTTTTGGCGCGGGTTATGGCGACGTAGGCTAGTCGTCGCTCCTCCTCGATGTCGCTGCCGTCGCCTAACAGCGGGAAGAACCCTTCTTCGAGCCCGATCACGAAAAGATGCTCAAACTCAAGCCCCTTGCTCGCGTGGATACTCATGATCGAGATCGCCTCGCCGCCAATGTTATCCTGCTCGCTTTGTAGTGCGATCTCGTTTAAAAACTCCTCGATAGAAAAGCTTGGATTTTGCTTGATTTGATCTTTGATCGTAGCGTAAAACTCGTCGATGTTCGCCACGCGCTCGGCGCCGTCTGGTAGACTCTCGTAGTATTTTTTGATACCAAATTTCGCTTCTAGTTTATCCACTAGCTCGTACGGCGAGTCGCACTCTTTTAGCTCTCTTAAATTTGCCGCAAATTCGCCAAGGCTTGAGACGATTTTTTTGCTTAGATCTTTGTCGTTTTCGTCCAGGCTAGATATCGCTTCAAATAGCGAAAATTTATGCTCGAAGGCGATTTTTTCGATCTTTGCGAGGCTTACTTTACCTAGGCCGCGTTTTGGGCGGTTGATGACGCGCTTTAGCGAAAAGTCGTCGTTTTCGTTTGCGACTAGCCTTAGGTAGCTGATGACGTCTTTGACCTCGGCGCGCTCGTAGAATTTAACTCCGCCGACCATTTTGTATGGGATTTTTTCTTTGGTTAGACCCTCTTCGAGCGAGCGGGATAGGGCATTTATGCGGTACAAGATCGCGATATCGCTAGCCTGCGCGCCGCTATCAAGCAGCTTTTTGATGCGTTTGGCTACCTTTAGGCTCTCCATCGTTTCGTCGTCTGATTCCATTAGCGCGACGTCTTCGCCGCCCTCTTTGGTGCTTTTTAGCTCTTTGCCGAGGCGGTTTCTATTGTGATCGATGAGCTCGTTTGCCGCGCGTAAAATTTGACTCGTCGAGCGGTAGTTTTGCTCTAGCCTTATGACTTTGGCGTCTTTAAACTGGTCTTTAAAATTTAATATATTTTCGATTTTTGCGCCGCGCCAGCCGTAGATACTCTGATCATCGTCGCCCACTACTGCTATATTTTCGTGCGTTAGGCAGAGTTTGCGCAGGAGCTTGTACTGCAAGTCGTTGGTGTCTTGATACTCGTCCACCATCACGTAGGAGTATCGCTGCGAGATCTCGCGCGCTAGAGCTTCGTCCTCGTCTAAAATTTTATAGCTAAGGCAGAGCAGGTCGTCAAAATCCACGAGGTTGTTCGCCGCCAAGTACTCCTCGTAAAGCTTGTAGATGTTTGCTAGCTTTGCGTGGTACCCGTCTTTGAAATTTTGCCCGTTTGCAAACATGCCGCCGTGATTTAAAACCTCCTCTACGCTTAAAAGCGAGTTTTTAAAATTTGAGATCTCGCTAGCTAGAACCGAGGTTGCGATATCGCCCTCAAAGCCTTTTAAGATGCGCTTTTTATCGTCGGTGTCGATGATGACGAAGTTATTTTTGCGCTTTAAGCGGTCGATGTAAAATTTCAAAAACAAAAGCCCGAATTTGTGGAAAGTGCAAAGCAATGGAGTGAAATTTTTACCGGCGGCTCCTAGCATATTTAGCGCGCGGGTTCGCATTTCGCTTGCGGCTTTGTTGGTGAAGGTTAGCGTTAGGGTATTTGACGGCGGGATACCTAGTTCGCT
>JBHRQF010000251.1:0-2777 GCA_042645325.1 Campylobacter sp.
TTTAAGCACGATGCAGGCAAAAAATCTAGGCAAGTTAAAATCCGTAGCTTTGAGCGCGGCGGAGATAAACTCGGGCGTGATTTTCGGACTTGCTAGCGGCGAGATAGCCAGCCTCAAATTTGACGCAGACGAAAATTTAACGAACGAAAATTTAGCAAGCAAGCAGCCTAGCGCGGTAAATTTGGCCGCCGAAGCAAATTTAACTCAAACAAGCGACAAAGAAAACGCAAGCGTAAATTTGACCGCCGTCAAAAATACACAAAACAAAGCGGATCTAAATTTGACTAACGGCAAAGCAAACGCAAATTTGACGGACGCAGAAATTCAAATTTACAAAATCTCAAATTCGCGCATTAAAAGCCTACTGGTCGTGCAGGATAAAGTTTATATCGGGCTTGGAAACGGCGAAATTTTACGAAGCGACGCTGAGTTTAAACAGATAGAAAAAATAGGCAAAAACTCCGACGCCGTGATAAAAGTTTTTAACGACGAAGATAGCGTCATAGCCGTTAGCATAAACGGCGAGATCCAAATTTACAAGAAAAAATCTTAGGAAAGGAGATTTTCAATGAACAAACTACTTAGTTGCGGTATCGTTGCGGCTGCGGGCCTGGCGTTTTCCGTTAGCAGTGCGTGTGCATCGGGTAGCGATCTACAAGCTATCATGAAAGCGCGCGGACTAACGGAAAAAGACATCCTAGCGGCCGCTAAAACGTATCAGCCAAGCGGTAAAAAAGACGACTACATCGTATTTTCCTCAGGAGGCCAAAGCGGACAGGTGATGGTTTACGGCGTACCTTCGATGAGGATTTACAAATTTATCGGCGTCTTTACGCCCGAGCCTTGGCAGGGATACGGCTACGACGAGGAGTCTAAAGCCATCCTAAAAAGCGGCGCCATCAGAGGCAAACAAATCACGTGGGGCGACACTCACCACCCTGCTCTCACCGAGAAAAACGGCGAATACGTCGGCGATTATCTTTTCATCAACGACAAGGCCAACCCTCGCATCGCAGTGATAAATTTACATGATTTTGAGACGACTCAGATCGTGGTTAACCCTATCATGAAAAGCGAACACGGCGGTAGCTTTATCACTCCAAACAGCGAATACGTCATCGAAGCGGCGCAGTACGCGGCTCCGCTAGATAACGGCTACCACTCGATGGACGAGTACGAAGCGGTTTTCCGCGGTGCGGTAACGTTTTGGAAATTCGACTATCCAAAAGGCAAGATAGACGAGAAAGCCTCCTTCTCGCTCGAGCTTCCTCCGTACTGGCAAGACCTAAGCGACGCCGGTAAGGGCGAGAGCTTTGGTTGGGCGTTTACAAACTCGATAAACTCCGAGATGTATACGGGTGGTATCGAAAAGGGCTTGCCTCCGTTTGAAGCGGGCGCGAGCAGAAACGACACGGACTATTTGCACGTTTATAACTGGCAAATTTTAGAAAAACTAGCTCAGGACAAGAAAAACTACATGGAGATAAACGGCCATAGAGTAGTTACGATAGACGCCGCGGTTAAAGCCGGCGCGCTATTTTTGATCCCTGAGCCAAAGAGCCCGCACGGCGTAGACGTCACTCCTGACGGCCGCTATATCGTTATCGGCGGCAAGCTAGATACTCACGCGACGGTTTATGATTTTAAAAAGATCAAAAACCTAATCGACAAAAAAGAGTTCGCCGGCACCGATCCGTACGGCATCCCTGTGCTTGATATGGCAAAGAGCTTGCAAGGACAAGTCGAACTTGGCCTTGGACCTCTACACAACTCTTTTGACGAAAAAGACGGCATCATCTATACCTCTCTTTACGTCGATAGCCAGATCGTGAAATGGGACTATAAAAATTTAAAAGTTCTAGATAGAATCAACGTCCACTACAACATCGGACACCTTGATACTATGGAGGGAAAATCGTCAAAACCTAAGGGTAAATACGCTATCGCTCTTGATAAACTTTCGATCGATCGCTTTAACCCGGTAGGCCCTCTTCACCCGCAAAACCACCAGCTTATCGACATCACGGGTGCAAAGATGGAGCTTTTATACGATATGCCGATACCTCTTGGCGAGCCTCACGACGTAGTTTCTATCGCAGCTAGCAAGCTAAAACCTGCTACTACATACACGATGGGAACAAACTCTCGCACGGGCAAAGAAAGTCCGTTTGTAACTCTTGCCGGACAAGAAAGAGTCGAGCGTAACGGCAAAAACGTAACCGTTTATGCTACGATGATCAGAAGCCACATCAACCCTGAGCACATCGAGGTAAATAAAGGCGACAAAGTAACTATCCACTTAACAAACCTAGAGCGCGCCCAGGACGAGACGCACGGCTTTACCGTGGATCTTTACAACATCCATGCGTCTTTAGAGCCGGGTAAAACAGCGACTGTAAATTTCGTAGCGGACGAAGAGGGCGTGTTCCCTTACTACTGCACCGAATTTTGCTCTGCGCTGCACCTTGAGATGATGGGTTACTTGCTAGTTAAAGATCCGAACAAAAAATACGAATCCGCCAAAGCAAGCAAGCTAAAAACCCTAAGCCCGGAAGCTCTAAAAGCCGAATACGATAAAGTAATCGCTACAAACAAAGCTACCGACGAAGTTATTCAAAGCGTCGTTACTTATTTGAAGGAAAAGCATTATGAAAAATATCCTAAGGTAAAAGAGCTAGTTACCGACGCGCTGGATCAGTACGGCAAAATCCCAGAAGTAAAAGCAAAAGCTGACGAAGCCTACAAAAAAGGCGACGTAAACGGCGCGATATTATGGG
>JBHRQF010000252.1:0-2767 GCA_042645325.1 Campylobacter sp.
GCATAGTCTATCACGCAAACTATATAAAATACTGCGAAAGGGCGCGCAGCGAGATGTTTTTCGGCTCGGAGGTTAAGCCTTTTAGCAAGGACGGACATTTTATCGTGAGCGAGATTCGAGCGAAATTTAAAAAGCCGGCCGCCCTGGGCGATCTGCTCGAAGTAAAAACGAGCGTGGCAAGCCTGAAAAAAGCCTCCGCGCTCATAAATCAGAAAATTTATAAAATCGCAAATTTGAGCGGCGAATGCGAGCCCGAGCTCGTCTTTGAAGCGGACGTCGAGGTCGCGTTTGTTAGCAACCTAAGGCCGGCTAAGATGAGCAAGGAGATAGTGGATTTTCTCTCCTCTTATTGCTCGTAAAAGCCGTATTCGCCGGCTTTTAAAACCTTCGTATCATAGATTATCTGCGAGTCCTCGACGCTCTCGCTAAAAAGCCTCTGCGCGCCGCGGTTTAAGTAGGTCGCGTAGATGTAGTCAAGCCCGGCGCTAGCTGAGTAACCCACCCAGTTAAAGTTCAAATTTTGCCCCAAAATTTCGTTGTTTGAGTCCAGCGCGCCGTCGGTTTTAGAAATCGAGTTTGCTATATAGAGCTTTTCTCTATCTTGCGGTTGCATGAGTTTAAAGATGCTCGGCGCGTAGTTGATCTGCGTGCTTAAAAGGGCGTTAAATTTGACGTCGTAAAGGCGCATCTGAGAGCTTACCATCGATGCTTTTACTAGCGGAACATTTAGGAAAACGGTCGCGCCGCTTAGCCTCGAGTTACCGGATAGCATTGACTTTAGGTCGGTGACGCCGTTTGCGATCTCGTTTTCGTAGGTTAGTCCGCCGCTAAACTCGTCGGCGTAGCGATTTAGCGCCGCACCTAGCGCGCTACCGTCAGAAAACGCCGCGACTTGGCTGTTTGAGAAATTTAGCAGCTTTTCAACTTGCCCTTTGTAGTCTATACCGCCAAATATCAAATTATCCTGCGGCGAATCGACGCTGGAGATGTGCAGAGTCGGCACAAAAGCAGTCATAGACGGATCTAAAACTTCGTTTAGATATTTTGCGCCCACAGGCGTAAACGGTGCGATGATATAGGCGATATTTTCGCCTCTAGCGCGTGCCAGGGCACCGTCGATAGCGCTCGGGGCTTCGTTTCCGATATTGTAAAATTTAACGTCGATAGCGGCATTTTGCCTCACTACATAGGCGATAACCGCGCTTGAGACGACGCCTGCGTAGCTTTTTATGCTATCTTGCGGGATGATGACGGCGATCTTAAACTCGGCGTTTGAGCTTGGCGTCAGGCTCTCGGTGCCGGCGTTTACGTATGAGCCGTTTAGTGCGTTAAAGGCTTGTAAAATTTCTTGATTAGAGCTGCCTTCGTAGCGAGCCAAAAAGCTGTGCAAAAGACCGTTTCTAACGAGTTCCAACAAACATGTGTCGTTACATTTGACGGGTTCTAAATTTATATAAATTTCGCTTGCGGGCGGGATATCGGATGGCTTGTCACTCCTGGCAAATAGCGCCGAGCAGATCAGTAAAACGGTTAAAATTTTTCTCATAGGTACTCTTTTATCTTTTTTAGATCGCTGAAAAATAGCTCTTTTTTGCTTGGGTTTTTCGCTACGACGGCAGGCGAATAGGTTGCTAGTAGAGCCGAATGTTTAAATTTCATTGTGTTTCCCCTTATGGTTTCAAAGCTTTGCGCGCTTTGTTTTATCATTTTGTAAAAAACCTCTTCGCCAAGCGCTACGATAAGCTTTGGCGCGACCAGACGGACTTCCGCGCTAAAATACGGCTCACAAAGCTCGTAAGCGCTTACCGGAGCTTTGGCGGCGGGCTTGCATTTTAGCAGGCTCGTGACGTAAATTTCGTCCTTTTTTAGCCCGGCCAGCTCATTTAAATTTTGTAAAAATTTATCGTCGCCTGCTAAAAACTTTCCGCTCGCGTCCTCGGCTGCGTTTGGCGCGTCAAATACGAAAACTACTTTAGCGCTTTTATCTCCAAGGCCCGTTAGCGCGTGGGTTGCGCTCTTGCAAAGCTCGCATAGATTGCACTCTTTGATGCCCGCGTTTAGTTCTGCAAGGCTGCTTGGCAAGGCCGCGGACGAAGGCAAAAAATCGGCAAATTTATACCCAAACGCCCTCAGATAGTAAAGCTCTCTTAAAATTTCGTTTGCGTAACTCATCGCGCGATGATATCCAAAAGGGCGTTAAAAATAGATAAATCAAAGCGCTAGTTTGCTTAAATTTTCGCCCTCTAAGCGGTAGTTTCGCCACTGCTCGGACTGGTTTTTCGCGCCCATTTTTTCGTAAAATTTGATGCCGGGCTCATTCCAGTGCAGGCACGCCCACTCGAGACGTTGGAGGTTTTCGTCCTTGCAAATTTGAGCTAGATGCCTAAAAAACTCTTTTCCTATGCCTTTGTTGCGATACTCTTTTTGGACGTACAAATCCTCCAAATACATCCCGCCAAGTCCCAAAAAAGTGGAAAAGGTGTAAAAATATATCGCGTAGGCTATGATTTTACCCTCTGCTATGCAGACTAAAATCTCGGCGTAGTTTTTCTCAAAAACAGACTCGGCAAAAATTTCGGGCGTAAATTTGATATCACCGTTCATTTTTTCGTATTCGGCTAGCTCTTTAACTAGCTCACAAACGGCTGCAATGTCCGCTCTAACGGCTTTTCTAATAACGTAAGGCAAATTTGCTCCTAAATTTTAATAAGCGATTATATTTTTATTATTTTAAAACGAAGTTTAAAAATTTATTAAAAGGATTTTA
>JBHRQF010000253.1:0-2765 GCA_042645325.1 Campylobacter sp.
AAAACCAAATTTAGTACCTTAAAGGCGCAGGTTTCGGTGGGTCAAATTCGGGTCCGTCGCAAATTTACGGCAAGCGATTTGCGCGCGTGTTTTACCGCCTTTGCTAGGAAGCGGGCCGAATTTATAACCGCGAAAGCAAAAAGCGGTAAAATGCGCTAAAAAAGGAACATTTACAAAATGAGCGAAAATTTACGAAATAGCGGCGCTGGCGGGCTGATTTTGGGTATAGAAAGCAGCTGCGACGACAGCTCAGTAGCACTACTAGACATCGAGACGCTAGAGCTAAAATTTCACAAAAAAATCTCGCAAGATGCCGAGCACTGCGCATTTGGCGGAGTGGTGCCAGAACTTGCCGCCAGGCTGCATACGGCTGCGCTGCCTAAAATTTTAGAGCAGATCAAACTCAAGCTACCCCGCGTAAAAGCCGTCGCCGTCACAAATGAGCCGGGGCTCTCCGTGAGCCTAGTGGGCGGAGTCGCGATGGCAAAGGCGCTCGCCTCGTCACTGCGCGTGCCGCTGATAGCAGTAAATCACCTCGCCGGGCACGTGTATTCGCTATTTTTGTCGCAGGAGGCGCGGCTGCCTACGGGCGTGCTGCTAGTTAGCGGCGGGCACACGATGGTGCTAGATATCGGCGCGGACGGGGCTGTCGGCGTGCTGGCTGCCACGATGGACGATAGCTTCGGCGAGAGCTTTGACAAGGTCGCAAAGATGCTGGGGCTTGGGTATCCGGGCGGCGTAGTGGTCGAAAAGGCGGCAAAGAGCGGGCGCGAGAGGTTTAAATTTACCGTGCCGCTACTTGGCGACGCGCGCACGGCGTATAGCTTTTCGGGGCTAAAAAATCAGGTTCGCGTCGAAACCGAAAGGCTCGCCGAAAGCGGAAATCTGGGCGCGCAGGAGATCGCCGACATCTGCTTTGCCTTTGAAAATACGGCTTGCAAGCATATTTTAAACAAGCTGGAAAAGATCTTTGCCCAGCGTAAATTCGAGCGTTTCGGCGTCGTGGGCGGAGCGAGCGCGAATCTAAATTTGCGCTCCCGTCTAAAGGCTCTATGCGATAAATACGGCTGCGAGCTCATCTGCGCGCCGCTGGAGTTTTGCTCCGATAATGCCGCTATGATCGCGCGCGCCGGACGCGAAAAGTACCTGCGCGGCGAGTTTGCAGGGCTTGATCTACAGGCTAGCCCTAGAAGCGAGCTAACGAGGATTTAGTTTCGGCTTTTGGCTGAAATTTGCTTTTTGGCTCAAATTTGGCGATTATTACCCCAAATTTAGCTTTTTGTGGTGCTGTTGTGAGCGAGCAATCATAAAGCACGGCAAATCTAAATTTGGCGTGATGAGCTAAAAGCGCCAAATTTATAGAATCTAAAATCGTTTCGCTAAAAAAATACCGCGACAATCGCCGCAAACGCTAAGACTGAATAAATTAAGATTTTGACTATGCTTGTTTTTGTGCTGGCTTTTTGCTCGTAAAATACGCTTAATTTGTATTCTGAGCTTTTAAGCGTGCGCCATGCCGCAAAAATCGCCATCACCAAAAGTAACGAGCAAAATTCTCGCGACGGTAAGCTTCTAAAATCCTCCAAAAATAAAATAGTCGCAAGAAGCGTCGCCAAGCAAAACAGCATAAAAAATATCCAGCTCAAAGCGATGAAAAATACGGCGTCCATTTTGCAATCTATGCCGTGATTTTTATATGCTGCGACCCTAAAACCGATATAAACGGCAAGCAATGCGCAAGATAATATCGTGAGCGGGTTAAATAGCACAGAAAGCGTCATTTGGCTCATCTCCGCACCCAAGATAGACGCCATGGGCGCAAAAGTAATGAAGGCGCAAAAATAAAAAAGGATAAATAAAATTCTAGCCTGGAAAATGACGCTAAGAACTGATTTTATGATTTTTAACAATTGTTTCCTTTAAACGTTTGGCGACTTAGGGCTTGAAATTTGACTACGATTTTAGCTAAATTTTAAATGAAATTTATCGACTCTCGTCTAGCTGGTCTTAAATTTGGCATTGCTATATAATGTATTTACTTGAGCCGTTTAAATTTGAAATGCGGCGAGTCGCTTTTTAGTTTATAAATTTATCTGCTTTATCGCTCGTAAAATTTCATCCTCGCGGGCTAAAAAATCCTTTGCGATGACGATAAATTCGTTGTTTTTTAGCGAGGCTGCGTCGTAGATCGGCGCTTTTAGCGTCGCTAGATCGATCATCTTCGCTCCCGTGCCCGCAGCGATCATCTCGCCCGCAGCGTTGTCCCAGATAGAGCTTGGCGAGTAGCGCATGTATGCGCCCGCGAGATTTTCGGCGATGCGGCAGTATTTGATCGCCGAGCTTAGCCGCGCGATGTCAAAATTTAGAGCGGTCGCGAGCTTGCCGGCCGTTACGTTTTTGCCGCGTTTGCCGCTGATTATCGTTTGCGGAGCGCACTCTTTTGCGGCTAAAATTTGCGGGATAAATGCGCCGTTTTCGTAAAGCTCTTTTTGCGTTTGTCCGCCCTTTGCCGCGCTATAAATTTCGCCGGTAACGGGCACGTAGATAACGCCAAGAACCGGGCGACCGTCCTCTATGAGCGCGATGCAGACGCAAAACTCGCCGCTACCTTCGATAAAATCCTTCGTGCCGTCTAGCGGGTCGATGAGCCAAAACGTCCGCGCAGACTCGCCTAGAATCTTTTCCTCCGAGCAAATTTGGATCTGTGAGCTTTTTAGCGTTTCAAATATCGCCGCATTTGCCGCAAGATCGGCTGAGGTCACTGG
>JBHRQF010000254.1:0-2761 GCA_042645325.1 Campylobacter sp.
TAAAAAAAAGGAAAAACAATGAACAAATTTGTGTTATCAATGTTGGTATGCGCTTCGATGGTATTTGCCGCTATAAATTTAAATACTGCCACAAAAGAGGAGCTTATGAGCTTAAACGGCATTGGTGCAGCAAAGGCTGATGCTATTATTGAATACAGAAAAACAAACAAATTTGAAAGCATAGAGGATATTAAAAACGTAAACGGTATCGGCGATAAGACTTTTGAAAATTTAAAAGGCGACATATCTACGAGCGGCACGAGCGTAATGCCTACAAGCGATAAAGTATCTAAAAAGGCAAAAGAAGTCAATGATGTGACCGACAAAGTAAAACAGGGCAAAAAAGAAGTCGCTAAAAAAACAAAAGATGTAGAAGATAAAATAGCTGCGCCTGTAAAAGATATGGATAAATCTAAAACTGACATAGAGGAAAAGGCTTCTAAAAGCATCAAAAGTAAAGTAAAATCCGGCGAAGATAAAATAGAAAAAGATATTGATGAGGCTAAGACTAAGACAAAAGTTTCAAAGAAGAAGGTTGAAGAAAGCGTAGGCAAGGAAGTTGAAGCTAAAAAACCTACAAAGAAAAAATCAGAATAATTATATGCCATCACGGTTCAAATTTGAGCCCATAATTTAAACTGCGTAAATCCTTTTTGACAAATAATCTGAAAGGATTTACTCGAGATATCTCCTGCTGATTCTATAACACCTTGCAATTAATCAAATCGACTAAAGCTACGCTATCTATACTCAGGCAAATGCAAAATTTAAGTTCTACGTCAGATATAATTCTAGATATTAATAGCTAATTGCTATTGGTAAATGCTAGTAAGCGATAATGAACAAAATTTTATCACGCGCTATTTACCTGTCGATAGCTGCAAAAGTCATATATTTAAAATACCAATATGGCGTCATTACCGGCAATGCAAATCAACGCTTTGCGCATGAATTTATGTGTTTAACCTAAATATCTAAATTTCTAAAATATCGCCATCAAATTTAGATTTCCGCTTTTTTAACCAAAATCTCGTTGCTAAAATTTTTTATCAAAGTCGACAAATTATTAAAAAATATCTTGAGGGGCCAAATTTTGCACCCTGCGTTGTTTTTAAAGGTTAAAAAGATATAATCTGTGCATTATTCTAAAACAAACAAAATTTAATAAGGCGACCAAAGGGTGCAGTTTAAAAAGGTTTTAAATTTTATATCTATTTTTGCGGTGTCATTTGTGCTTGGCGGATGTGCAGCGAAGGCTAAATTTGATGTTCCTCAGATCGTAAATTTCGATAAACGCGAGTTTGAAGTGATTTCCAAAAGCGGCTCAAATTTGCTCTATATTTCTCACGAAAAAGAGGATTTTTATTTTACGATGATAAATTCCATGGGTACTCCGCTGGCTAGACGGGTTTTAAGGCCGAGCGGCGAATTTGAAGCTATCGGTTTTTTACCTCCAAATAGCACCTATAACGAGCTTTTTGTAAAGGTTCTAGGCACCATAAAATCAAATCAAAAAGAGGCCGTCATAGCAGTAAATAACGAAAATTTTAAGGTAAGAGCTCTTGATATACGTTAGCAAGCCCGCCGTCATCAGCGCAGCCGGAGCCGATGCGGAGGAAAATTTTGCAAATTTATGCGGCAAAAAGAGATTTTTGAGCGTTTGCGAAGGTTTTAGGGCGGATAAAAGCTTTATCCTCGGCAAGGTCGGCACAACGTTAGCCAAATTTAGCCAAAATACGCCAAAACACCTGCAAACGCGCACGAACGCTCTGGTTTTAAGCGCGCTTTTGCAGCTAGATAAAGACGTGCGAGACGCTATCAAAAAGTACGGCAAAAACCGCGTCGGCGTAGTCGTAGGTACGACTACTAGCGGCGTAGAGGAAAATTACGAAACGTTTAAGGATTTTGCCGCGACGGGGTTTTTCGATGCTTCAAAATTCGGCATAAATCGCAACTCTCTAGCCAACCCGTCCGAATTTATCGCTAATTTTTACGGGCTTAGTTCGGTTGCGTTTTCCGTCTCGACCGCCTGTACATCGGGTGTAAAAGCGATCGTAACGGCAAAAAGGCTACTGGAGCCCGGTATCTGCGACGCGGTGATCTGCGGTGGCGTGGATAGCCTAAATACGCTCACGATAAACGGCTTTGATAGCCTAGGTATCCTAAGCGCGCGCGAGACCAATCCGTTTTCAAAAAATCGTGACGGCATAAATATCGGCGAAGGGGCGGCCTTTTTCGTGGCAAGCAGGGATGAAATCTCAAACGTAGTTATCGCAGGCGAGCACTCAAACTGCGACGCGTTTCATATGACGCAGCCCGATTTTAGCGGCCGTATGCAAACAAAGTGCGTGCAAAAGGCGCTTGGGGCTGCAAATTTAGGCAGCGTTGATTATATAAATTTACACGGCACGGGCACGCAGGCAAACGATAAAATCGAGGCAAAGATCGTGCATTCGCTTTTGCCGCTCGTACCCGCAAGCTCCGTCAAGCCTCTAATCGGCCACACGCTAGGAGCCGCAGGAGCCATCGAGAGCGCGCTTTGCGCCATGCTTTGCGATAGGGGCGAAACCGCGCTGCCGCCTCACGTATATGACGGGGTTTATGATGATGAGATAGAGAGGGTAAATTTGGTAAAATTCGGCCAAAGAGCGGTCATAAATTCGGCGATGTCGCTGTCGTTTGCAATTGGCGGCGATAACGCGGCGATCGTGATTGGGAGTGTGAAATGAGCCTAGAGGGTTATCTCCCGCACGGCACGGCG
>JBHRQF010000255.1:0-2748 GCA_042645325.1 Campylobacter sp.
GCGGAAGGTCGTTTCTATCGACTAAAACCGTAATTTGGTCGTCGGCTTGGCGTGTTACTTCTAAAACCTTTACCTTTGTTTTTAAAATTTCTACAAATTTATCGCCTCTCATCTTCAAACTCCCATCATTATTTTGACGCCCTCATTGACTAGAGCGTAAAAGTTTTCTACGTGCCAAACGCCAAATATTATGATTAGCGCGCAAAGCAGGATAAGCGGTAAATTTTCTACTATGCTCATCTCTTTATTGTGAACGACCGCAGCTTTAGGCTCGCCGAAACTTGCCATGTTAAAGTGCGAGAAGTCCGCGATAAAGATGATCGCAAGAGCTATCGCAAATAGCGCAACGCTAAAATATTGACCGCTGTTTATAGCGCCGACGAATACGTTATACTCGCTGACGAATATTGCAAACGCAGGGACGCCTACTAGCGAACAAACCGCAGCGCCGAACATCATAGTGGTTATCGGTGCAATCTTTACCATACCGCCCATTTTAGTCATATCTTTGTGACCGTAAATTCTAGCGATGTTGCCCGTTGAGCAAAACGCAAGAGCTTTTGTAAAGCTGTGAGCTAGGCAGTGGAAAATCGCCGCAAATAGCCCGAAAGGTCCGCCAACGCCAAGAGCAAAGGCGATAACGCCCATATGCACGATAGAGTGGTAAGCAAACATTCTTTTTACGTCGTGTTGTCTAATCAGAAATATACCGCCGACGAACAACGTAATAAGGCCTGAGATTATCATCACGCTTTGAACGAACTCCATCCCTGTAGCTTGAGCCGCGATAGCGTAATATCTAAATAAAGCTAGCATCGCGCACTTTAGCAAAACGCCTGAAAGTAGAGCCGAAATCGGCGCAGGACCTTGGGCGTGAACGTCCGGAAGCCATGTATGCGTAGGAGCAAGACCTGCTTTCGTACCAAAACCGATGAGCGCAAAGACGAATATTAGCTTTGCGACGTCAGGGCTCAAATTTTTAGCATTTGCCATTATGCCCGTCCATAGCATCGCAGCCTCGCCGTCTTTTATCTCTGCAAAGGTCGCAGAGTAAAGAAGTACGGTCGCATAAAGAGCGAACGCTAGGCCGATAGAGCAAAGGACTATGTATTTATAGCCGCTCTCGGTTGATTTTTGATCTTTTAGGATCGCGACTAGGAACACCGATGAAAGCGTAGTAGCCTCAATCGCAGCCCACATAAACGCGACGTTGTTACAGATGACGCTTAAGCTCATCGTAAAGATAAACACGTGGCTAAGCGCGTAGTATTTCTTAAGCGCGCTTAAATTTATATGTCCCTCTTCAAGCTCCCATCTCATATAATGGGTCGCGTATAAATTTACTAGTAGGCCCGTAACCGCGATAAGTATCAAAAACACGCAGCCAAGGCTGTCTAAAAACAAAAATTTATCGTGCGCGTAAAACGTACCGCCCGTTAGAACCTTGCTTACGTTAAATAGCAAGGCTAAAGACGTGACCGCGCTAACTGCTACGTGAAGCAAACTCAAAAAAGCGTAATTTTTCGGAGAGAAAAATAGCAATATCGCTCCAAGAAGCGGTAAAATTAATATCAAAGTTAAACTATCCATCTCTATCCCCTTAAATTCGTAGCCTTAGACGTGTCAAGGCTGCCGTATGCTTTATAAAATCTGATAGCTAGAACACTCATGATGATAACGGCGAAAATCGCGTCCGTTAAGATACCAAGCTCGACAAGCTCGTTTGAGTTGTAAGCCATGAGCGCTAGGCTTAGATGTATGCCGTTTTCAAAAAGGCAGTAGGCTAAAATTTGCTTGATAAAAGAGTTTCTAAGCATAAAGCCAAAAACCCCCATCATAAACACGCAAACCGCCGCTAGTAGCATTATTTTCTCTTGGATTAGCGAAAATTTAAGGAATATCGGGTTGATACTCATCGCTAAAGCTAGAGAAAATCCCATCGCTATAACCGGGCTCACGAAAAAGCCGCCCACTGGCTCATCCTCGCTAACGACGTTAAGCTTTTTAATCAACCAAAGCAAGATCGCCGGCACGAATAAAACCTTTGTAAAAAACGCCACAACCGCCCACATGGATAGCTGATGCGCGTTAAATTTAGACGCCAACATAGCAAATATACCGACTAAAAGTAATGTCTCGATCGCGTAAACGATGACGGATAGTTTTAGGCTACGCAGCCCAAATACCGCCAAAGACGTTACTATCATGCCGATAGCTAATGCGTCTAACATAGTCATATCTGCATTCATCTCACACCCCCACGACGTAAAGCGTCAAAGCCACGAAAGATATGGCTAGAGCGGCTACCGCGTTTTTACGCAAGGACGAAGTCATTCTAAACCTCGGTCCGAAGTTGTCTATAAACACGGCCGCTACGTAAAACACTCCCGCCTTTAAAACGAAAATTATAACGGCTAGGAAAGGATTGCTAAAGTTCCACGGCTCGAAAATAGCTAGGAAAAGTCCTATCATCGCAAATTGTTTTAAGATAAGCGCCGCTTGAACTAGACCCAAATCAGAACCTGCATATTCGCCTAGCAAGCCTTCTTGCAACTCTTGCTCGGCTTCTGCTAGGTCAAAAGGCTTTCTGCCGGTTTCAACGTATATGCACCATAAAAATGCGATCGAAGCAACCGCAAAGCTTGGGATCTGATATCCGATTTGGCCGCTTTTTACCATTGATTGTATCTCGACCAAATTTGACGTTCCGGCCGCTAGCATAACGACGATTAGGCACATTATCATAAC
>JBHRQF010000256.1:0-2743 GCA_042645325.1 Campylobacter sp.
AAAGCTCGACCGGCAAATACGCCAATGATAGCCACAAGAACACTAATATTTTTCTTCATATTGTTCATCTCCCGTCATTGGGTTTTCCACAGAACTGTTCTTTTATATAGTCTGAAAATTTATCAAAGACCGCCTAGGTGTGCAAATTGACACCGCCCAGATCGACGCGGACGATACCGATGCCGTAGTCGCGCTCATCAAAAAAACGGGCGCCGATTTGCTTTTAAATGTGGCGCTGCCCTATCAAGACTTAACTCTCATGGACGCGTGCTCTCGCGCCGGCATCTCATACATCGACACCGCAAACTACGAGCACCCGGACACCGCGAAATTTGAATACAAGCTGCAGTGGGCGAAGGACGGCGAGTTTAAAGCCGCAAACACTATGGCGCTACTGGGAAGCGGCTTTGACCCGGGCGTGACGAACGTATTTTGCGCCTATGCACAGCAAAATCTCTTTGACGAGATCCACGAGATCGACATCCTAGACTGCAACGCGGGCGATCACGGATATCCGTTTGCGACGAATTTCAACCCAGAGATAAATTTACGTGAAGTGAGCGCAAAAGGGCGCTACTGGGAGCGCGGCGAGTGGAAAGAGACCGAGCCGATGCAGATAATGTTTAAATGGGACTACCCAAAAGTCGGCGTCAAAGATAGCTACCTGCTCTATCACGAGGAGCTTGAAAGCTTAGTAAAAAACATCAAAGGACTAAAGCGGATCCGCTTTTTCATGACATTCGGACAGAGCTACCTAACTCACATGAAATGCCTAGAAAACGTCGGCATGCTACGTATCGACGAGGTTGAGCACAATGGCGTAAAGATCGTGCCGATCCAGTTTTTAAAGACGCTTTTGCCTGATCCTGCGAGCCTCGGCCCTCGCACGAAAGGCAAAACAAACATCGGTTGCGTGATACGCGGTCTAAAAGACGGCAAAGAGCGCCAGGTCTATATCTACAACGTCTGCGATCATGAGGCTTGCTACGCCGAGACGGGCGCGCAGGCGGTGAGCTACACGACTGGCGTGCCTGCGATGATCGGCTCGATGATGGTCGCAAAGGGCATCTGGAGCGGAAAAGGCGTCTTTAATATGGAGAATTTCGACGCTAAACCTTTCATGGACGAGCTAAACAAACAGGGCTTGCCGTGGGAGATAATTGAAATGAAACCCGGCGAGAGGTATGAAGTTTAAAATTTAGACTTATTAGGCTTGTCTTTTTCTACTTATACTTCGTTGAAATTCGATTTTTAATGCTCACGTATAGCATATACGCTCCGCTTAAAAATCGAATTTCGCCTTGTCTAAGCGAAAAATACTGCGCCTTATCTTTAATTGCATTCAAATTTAATTCAGCAGGCTGCTTGCCTAGATTATGCTTAAAAATATTCCACTTGCGGCTACAAGCGAAGCGAAGTAGAAATTTCGCCTCATAATCTTATATTTAAATTTATTCAGTTTTTCGGTCGCCAAAGCCAAAAACCAAATTTGACGCCGACGGACAGAGCCAAATTTTACTTTTTCTTATTTTCGCTTTTTTGCGCGTTCAGCGCCTCAAATTTCTGCTTTAAAATTTTAAAAACTTCGTGCTTTGAAAGCTCGTATTTGTCGTATATCACGGCATCGTCGTCGCCGATAGGCTGTATGAGGCCATCAGCGGCGTCGCGGTCTAGTTTGCCTCTTTTAAATCTCACGTTTAAAACGTCGATTTTGCGTTTAGCGTCTACCATGCGAACACCGATTTCTTCGATATCTTTAAAGTAAAATTTGGCATTCTTGCCGCCCTTTTGTACTAAAAATCCGTCGTCATCGATGCTTAAAAAGCTAACTTGAAATATCTTTTTCACGCAAAAAACGGCGCAGATCACGGCAACGACCATCGTAAAAACGCCCGTCCCGCCTATGCCGTAATAAAAATACCCCGCGCATCCCGCCGCAAATAGCGCGACCGCCAAAAATAGCGCGCTTACCGCCCCTTTTTTATTTTCTTTCGTCGTCATTTTTTCGCCTTAATTAAATTTTACGGCTCATTATATCTTAAGTTATCGATTTTTCGGCATTACAGAATAAAAAATAATAATAAAGTAGAGAATTCGGCGCAAGCAGATCTTTAAGCGCCGAATTTAAGGATTATTTTATTTTAGCTTCGAGTGAGATTTCTACATCCGGATAGCTTTTGCCACCATGAAAAGGCTTGGCTGAAGCCGCGTATTTTTCAAATGTCTCATTGAGTTTCAAATCAGCCAACAAATCAATGCCGATTTTAGCCTTTAGTTTACCATCTTCCACCGTATACTGCGTTTTGTAAGACTTTGAGTTTCCTTTTACGCTAACTTCGACTTCAGCTTCGCCCGCTTTTTCGTCGCCGCTTACGGATACGATTTTAGCTGTTATTGCGTTGCCGTCAAAGATCATACCGATACGTTTGTCGCGATCGGGCAACTTTGTATCGATATTTTTAGGATCGATGTTAAACTCAAAGGTTTTTAGAAAATCAGCAAAATTTGCGTTTTCCGCGCTTTTAAAGCCAAGATCTTTAAACGTACCCTCGACGGCTGTTTTGTTAGCTAACTTATAACCAACGAATTTTACGCTAGGGTTGCCATCTACACTAAAAGCAAATGCCGAAGCAGCCAGCAGTGACGTGGCTAGCGCACCTGAAATGATTTTTTTCATTTCCTCTCCTCAATATTTAATATTAATAACTACTATCGTTAAAATGGGAATTATATAATCTTGCTC
>JBHRQF010000257.1:0-2722 GCA_042645325.1 Campylobacter sp.
CTTTTACGTCGCGGTCACTCGCGCGCGCGACGAGCTAATACTCAGCTACGCCAAATACGACAAGATCAAAAAGATAAACTACCAGCCCAGCCAGTTTTTGATCGAGGCCGGGATGGCTAGCGCGGGAATTTAAATTTGACGGCAAATTTGACTGATGTGAAATTTAAAGTCGTTTAAATTTAGCCGCCCTATTTTATCTTTCATCTGCCGCAGTCGGCGCTTGGCATAACCCGCACCTTGAAAAGGCATTTTTTCAAATCAATCTCCGCCGACGTGAGTGGACTAAATTTCAAATCAAATTTGAGTAGTTAGAAGCAACGCCGCTAAATTTGACTGCGCCGCCCCAAACCCTCAAATTTACGCCTACATAAAGCTCGGCGCGTCGTTTGAAAAAAGGATCAAATCGCCCGCTTTGGTGTTTTGCGCCAGGGCTTCTTGCATTTTTGATTTGTCCTTGATGACGATAACTTTTGGCCTGCTTAGGTGCTTTAGCAGCGCTACGGCGTTTAGCGAGCTTGTCAGCATGACGATATCAAAGGTTTTGTTGATGATCTTGCTTAGTTTTTCGTTCTCTTCGTCGCTGCTCTCCATGATGCCGGGCGTCACGAGCACCTTGCGCCCCTCGTAGCCGGCGACCAGCTCGTAGCTCGCGCTCATACCGTTAAAGTTACCGTTAAAACCGTCGTCGATGATGATTTTACCGCCGGCATCGATACGCTCGAGTCTATGCTCGACGTTTTTTAAGCGCGCTAGAGCTGCGGCGATCCTGGACTCGTCTAGCCCCAGATATAGCGCGGTTTTGACGCAGACGGCTAGATTTGCGGCGTTAAATTTACCAAGCAGCGGCGAAGTAAATTCCCTCTCGCCAAGCTTAAATTTGACCCCATCCAGGCTCGCCTCAACGCCGCTTAGATCTCTGTCGTAAATTTCTATCTTTTCACCCTCGTTTGCCTGCGTGCTGCTGTGCACGAAAGCCTTTTCTAGGTGCTTTGAGCCAAGAGCCTCAAGCTTTGTGGCGCGGATATTTTCGAGCGTTTTAAAGTACTCGATATGCTGTGCGCCGATCTCGCCGACGATCGCGATCTGCGGGTTCAAAAATTCCGTGATCTGTGCAATGTCGCCTTTTAGACGCGCACCTGCCTCGGCGATATATATCTGCGTACCGGCGGCAAGCTCGTTGTTTACGTCTTGGATGAGGCCTGCTAGCGTGTTTACGCTACGAGGGGTTTTGCGGCAGGCGAAGTCATTTTTAAGCAGCTCAAATAGGAAATTTTTGATGCTGGTTTTGCCAAAACTCGCCGTTATCATGATGATTTTGAGCTCAGGCATCGAGGCTAGCTTTTTGCGCGCGCTGTTTTCGTAAGCCTTAAATTTAGCCTTTTCCAGCAAAAAACTAAGCGCGAAAGAGAGCACGAGCGGCAGGACGACGCCTAAATTTACGCGGTGCTGCGTCGCGAGATAGACAGCATAGCTAGCGATAACGGTGAGCGCTAAGATAACAAAAAATCGCTTGACTCTCGGCGTAAAAACCAGCTTTTTATCTAGCTTTTTGCGCCAAAGAGCGAGGCTCGGTACCAGCGCAAAGTAAAAATAAATCCAAAAAAATCGCTCCGCCCCGTAAAAAAGCACGATCGGCACGATGAGGAAAAACACGTGCCACAGCGGCCTGGTGAAGTGAAATAGCACGCGCTCAAATTTGTAGGAAAACCACTGAAGGCAGGTGATGAGATAAAATCCGAGCGCAAACGTAAATAAAATCTGCGTCGCGGCAAGGCCGATATTTATGAGGGTTTCGTTCATTTTTTCTCCTAGGTTCGCTTAAGCGGGCTTTTGTTCGCGCTCTTTTTGCTAAATTTAGCGTTTTGCGGTTTGCTTTTGCATGCTTGGCGTAAAATTTGATAGTTTTTCTGTTAAATTTGAGAGCAAATTTAATCGCCTTGCTTTTTTTACGCCGTAAAAACGCAAATTTATCAGCCGAGATTTTACAGATTTTGGGCTTAAATTTAGCTCGTAAATTTGATGCAGGCCTGCCAAACCAGCATAAATTTAATGCTGATATCTAAAATGCTAAATTTGCACTCTAGCTTAAATCAAACGTTTGTTGCACCGGCTTTTTGAGGCTTTTTTGAGCGCCCTGCTCATCTTTTGGTAAAATTTGATTTTGTTCGTCGCTGATTGAAACGCTATTTTTGAGTTCCGATTGATTTTGCACGATTTCTTGCTCATGAAACAAATTTTCTTTAAAAATTTGACCGTTTTTGTTGCCTACATCGTCAAGCTGCGGGTTTTGATCTACAAGGCTACTATCTTGCGACCGCTCGTCAAAAAGGCTGCTTTGAGAGACGGTTTTTGTGCTTATGGCGACCTCTTGCTCCAAAGCCTCTTGGGTAGATTCCGTCAAATTTTGCTCAGCAGCGTTTTTAAGATCGCCGTTTTCGTCGGCGCCCCAGGCTTCCTCGCTCAAATTTTCATGCTTTTTCGGGCTTAAAATTTTCACGCTCTCGATACCGCTTTCATCATCCAAGTCCATCAAATTTAGTCCTGCATTCACGACGCCGTCGATGTAGCGAGCGTGGAGTAAAAAGAAAAAATGATCGCCTTTTAACGCGTGAAATTCGCTGTTTTTGATGAGGTGACTTACGCGTTCGCCGCTTTTTAGAGGCGTGGCCTTATCCTCCTCGCCCCAAAAAATAAACGCCTTGCCACCAAAGTCCGTAAATTT
>JBHRQF010000258.1:0-2717 GCA_042645325.1 Campylobacter sp.
TTTACGGACTTTTTTTGAGAGCGCGCGGGCTAAAATTCGACTAAAAATCGCTTACTGGATTTTAATGATTTTATCGTTATAATGGGCGTTTTAATTTTAAGGGAGAAAATGACGAAGCTACAAAACCGCCTACAAAACGCCGCTTTATACCTCGTTTGCGTTTTTATCGCTTGCGAGCACGTTCCGCGTATGACGGCGGCGAAAAACATCTCGCTTTACCTTGCGCTCGTATGCGCGATCTGGCTTTATTTTACCGATAGGACGCGATTTGCCGCAAGGGTCGGGGTAAATTTTAGTCTTTCTCGCTCGCCCGCGTTTTGCCTTATCGCATTTACCTTTTACGCGTTTTTGATCTCCGCCTTTCCCTACGCGCCGCAGTTTGATTCGCTGGGCAACGCTGCGGGCGAGTTTGGGCGCGGATTTGCTTTTTTGCTCATCGTCTACGTCGTGGCAACCGGCGAGACCGATCAAGCAAAATCATTTTTTTACGCGCTGATAGCGGCCTTTGCGGTCATTAGCGTTTATTACGCCGCGCCGCTTTTTAGCGAATTTGAGAGGCTTGGCAGCGCGGGCGAATTTGACTCGCGAGTCGTGCGCCGAGCGTACGCGGACTACGTGGATAGATTTTTGCCTTTTGCGCTTGCGGGAGTTTTTATTTTTAGGCGGCTTTGGGCGCGAGTTGCGTGCGGCGCGCTTTGTCTGGCGGCCGTAGGGCTTGATATTTTGAGCGGCGTTAGGGGTAGCTGGGGAGCGATACTGGCTTGTTTTATTATGTTTGGTTTTTGTTTGTATATCTTAGGCGGCGAAGCGAAACGTAAATTTAAACTCTTTGCCGTTATCTTCGCCGTTTGCGTCGCGGGCGCGTCGTCGGCGGTTTTGAGTTCGCCCACGGCGATGTATAAATTTTTCCAGATCGGGCTAGTGAGCGAGGCAAACCTCGAAAACGAGAGTATGAGAGAGCGCCTTGCGGGGCTTAGCTTTAGCTCGGGGCGCGACCTAATCTTAAAGGAGCGCTTGCCGCTGCTTTTTGCTAGTCCGCGCGCGCTAACGGGGCTTGGATACGGCAAGGAGCAGTATGACGCCTTTTTGCGAGACGAGGCGGACAAGGGCGCGCAGATCTCGATGATGCAGACGCGGCCGGGCGGCGAGCGGTACTGGTTTAACGACGAGCCGTTTTTTATCGGGCATTACTACTACTACGGCGCGGTCGGCACGGCGCTGCTACTGGGCGGTTTTATCTCGCTTTTGACGTATGCGTTTAGATATTTTTTACGCTCGCGCGAGCTACTTTTTGCGGCGATTTTTATCTCGCTAGCGTGTTATTTCGGCGTGCGCGGGCTGTTTGAGGCGATAAATTTACGCATACTTTATATGTTTTATATGCTAGGATTTTTCGTCTTACTGGCGGCAAATTCGCGGGCGGGAGCTAAAGGAGGCGGCGTTGAGCGTTAGCGTTTTGATGTATCATCACGTTTTAAAAAATGGCGGATTTATCGCTTCTAGCGCAGAGGACTTTGCCTCGCAGATGAGATTTCTCGCCGAGGCGGGCTATAAAACGCTTACGATGAGCGAATTTATCGCCTATAAAAAGGGCGAGCTAGCTGTACCTAAAAAAAGCGTCCTCGTCACCTTTGACGACGGTTGGAAGGATAACTACGTCTACGCCTACCCTATCTTGCGCGAGTTTGGGCTACGAGCGAGCGTTTTTTTAGTGACGCAGTGGATAGAGCTCGCGAGCATGCGGCGGGGCGAGTTTATCGAGCTAACTCACTCCGAATACAAAAAAGCAGCGCCCCAGCGCCCACAGGACGTGTTTTTGAGTCTTGATGAGATAGCGGCTATGCGGGACGTTTTTGACTTTCACTCGCATACGCATACGCATTTTGACGAGTATTTCGGCGCGCCCTCGCCTGAGGAAAATTTCGCTCGGTGCCGCGAGTTTATGCGCGCAAATTTGGGCATCGAGGACAAAATTTTGTGCTGGCCGCGGGGCAAATACGACGAAAATTTGATGCGTCTAGCTAGGCAGGCCGGTTACGAGGCGTTTTTCACGACGCAGCGAGGTATAAACAGACCAGACGGCGACCTATCGGCTATCAAGCGCATCGCTGCTAAAAAGGACGCTGCGTGGCTAAAACGCACGCTTTTTATCTATCAAAACGACTTTTTGGGCGGGATATACTCAAAGATAAAAAAGTAAAATTTGGAGTTTTGGCGGATTTGGTTCGATCTGCGTAAATTCGGCTCAAATTTAAAAAGCGTGAAGTAGCGGGCGTAATTTCGCGCGGCGGCGGGGTGTGCGTTTGCTTTGTTGGCGGCATTTAAAGGACCCATTATGAAATTTCGCAAATATAAATTTAAAATACTAGCCGCGGTGATACTTCTGGCGGCGATACTTGGCGCCGCATTTATCCGCATCGTGCCAGATTTTTCCACTTCGCGAGGCTTTGCGATAGTTTCCCTTTCCGACTACGACAAATACAAGCAAGGATACTGCCTAAAAGAGGATAGAATTTTACCTAAAGAGGAGTTGTATAAAAGGGCTATTGCTGAGTATTTGGAAAAAGAATTAGAAGCTACTATTTTAATTAATGATTTTCGTTGCAAAAAATATGGAAGATCTTGGTGCAAAATGAATAAAGCTTCATATTATAAAGCCAAAAATCGTAACTTAAATGAAATTTTGCAAATTTTAGAGACTGAAAAGAATGATATAG
>JBHRQF010000259.1:0-2712 GCA_042645325.1 Campylobacter sp.
CGCAAAAACCGCTCCAGATCGCACTTTCGCACGCCTAAAAGCGGACGAGCGATCACGTAATCCTCGCGAGCTTCGAGCTCCTGCATACCCAGTAGCTCGCTAAGCCCTGCGCCGCGGCCAAGCTGCATCAAAAACCACTCAAATTTATCGTCAAACTGATGCGCTAAGATCAAATTTTCATATCCCCGCTCGCGGCAAATCTCGGCGAAAAAATCATATCTGGCCGCGCGCGCCTCGTGTTCGAAATTTGACTCGCCCAGCTGCACGCTTTTTACGTAAATTTGTTTGTTAAATTTAGCCGCGAGCTGCTGCGCCGCCGCGAGCTCGTCTTTGCTCTGCGCGCGGACGTTGTAATCCACGATCGCAAGGTCAAATTTCGCGCCCGCCTCGTCCAGAAGGTAAAAAAGTGCTGTACTATCGACGCCGTGCGAAAATGCAAGCAGATTTTGCCCCGATTTTAGCTTATGTAAAACGGGTGCGCTTAGCATTTTAGGCCTTTGCCGTGATCTTGCCCAGCGCCTGGCTGCCCGCTACCTGCGTGATCTCGCACCAGTAGCGACCGCCGGTTTCTAGCTGCTCCACGTCGCTTTCGTTGATCAAAATTTCGCCGTCGATGTCCTTGTCCCAGAGTGCCTTTTTCGCAGCGTAAAACATCTCGCCCTCGCTGCTTTCACCCTCAAGCGAGACGATAAATTTTTGCCCTAGCTCCTGCGCAAAGCTCGCTTCGATCGCGGCGCGAGTGATCTTTTCGATCTTGCTTAGGCGCTTTGAGATGATTTTGGCCGGCACCTGCTCCATTTCATACGAGAGTGTGTCTTCTTCTTTGGAGTAAGCAAACGCCGAAACGCGGTCAAATTTAAACTCTTGCAAAAACTCGCAAAGCTCGTCAAATTCGGCTTCGCTCTCGCCCGGGTGTCCGACGATAACGCCCGTTCGTAAAAACGCGTCAGGCGCGCTTTTCATCAAATTTAAAAGCTCTTTGATCCGCGCCGCGCCGCTTCCGCGCCTCATGATTTTTAGCATTTTGTCGCTCGCGTGCTGGATCGGCATATCAAAGTAGTTCGCAAACACCGGCGAGGCGATGATGCGCTCCACTAGCGCGTTTGAGGTCGTGCTCGGGTATAGATAAAGTATGCGCGCGGTTTTGACGCCATCGATCTTTTCGACCGCGCCAATTAGCGAGATGAGGCCGTCGCTAACCGCGTGATCGCGCATATACGAGCTGCTGTCCTGCGAGAGGAAGCTAAAGTCGTAGTAGCCCTTTTTTACGAGTTTTTGCACTTCCAGGACGATGTTTTCGAGCGCGCGGGATTTTAGCTTGCCCTTAAAGGTAGGTATTGCGCAGAAGCTACATTTTTGATTACAGCCTTCTGAAATTTTGATGTAGGCGTGGTAGTTTGAGCCCGTTATCACGCGCTCTTCGCTTGCTTGTAGGTAGGTATCGGGGCTAAATAAATTTTGCTTTTTTAGGATGATTTCATCGATTTTGTCGTAGTCTCCGACGCCGGTGAAAAGATCAACCTCTGGCAGCTCCTTCATCAGCTCCTCGCGGTAGCGCTGCATTAGGCAGCCAGTGACCACGAGCAGAGAGCCTTTTTTGCGCGCTTCGTGCATATCTAGTATCGCGCGGATACTCTCCTCTTTTGCCGAGTTTATAAAGCCGCAGGTATTTACGATGATGACGTCGGCAGAGGCGACATCAGGCGTGATCTCGTAGTTTGAGAGGCGTCCGAGCATGATTTCAGAATCCACTAGATTTTTGTTACAGCCTAAGGATACTAAGTGAAGCTTACCCATCTTATACCCACAGATTGTCGATCAGGCGCGTTTTGCCGACATACGCGGCGACTAGGATGATGGTGTTGTCCAGCTCTATTAGCGAGATCTCGTTTAAATTTCTATCCACGATCGCTACGTAGTCGACGTTTAGCGGCTCTAGGGTTTGTAGCATCTCGCCTTTTATCGTTTGCGCGCTTAGCTCGCCCGCAGTGATCAAATTTGAAGCTTTTTTAAGCGAATGCGAAAGCTTAAGCGCCTCTAGCTTTTGCCCCTCGTCTAGGTATGCGTTTCGCGAGCTAAGCGCCAGTCCGTCGCGCGCGCGAACGATTTCGCAAGGCACGATCTCTAAATTTAAAAAACAGGTCTTTACGAAATTACGCACGATAAGCAGCTGCTGCGCGTCCTTTTTGCCCATATAGACGCGCTTTGCGTTTGTTAGATTAAAGAGCTTGTTTAGCACGCGAAGCACGCCGTCAAAGTGTCCGGGGCGAGTCTTGCCCTCAAGCACGCTTGCTAAATTTTCAGGCGCGCTGATTAGCGGCTCGGTATCAAAATATAGCTCCCTAGCCTCAGGCGCAAACATCGCGTGCACGCCCAGCTCCTCACAAATTTTAGCGTCGTTTTGTTCGTTTTTCGGATAATCTTCAAAGTCCTCGCCGGCTAAAAACTGCGCCGGGTTTACGAAGGTCGAAACGATCGCAGTTTTGTTTTCCGCTACGCACTTTTCTATGAGGCTAGCGTGTCCGTCGTGAAGTGCGCCCATTGTGGGTACGAAGCCGATATACCTGAATTCTTATCAGGTATGGTAGATGGCATGCTCAGTGGATCTCCATTAGCATTTATGATTCGCAATACATCGCAGCACTCCGGTGATTACAATAACTTGCGCGACATTCCTCGCCCATCTCATGCGGACTTTACGGCTCGCATGCG
>JBHRQF010000260.1:0-2688 GCA_042645325.1 Campylobacter sp.
CGACGGATACCGCGCCAAAACCAGCGAAGTAGGCAAAACGAATACGCCTATTTTAGAGATCCCGCAGACCGTAAACGGCGTAACCCAGCAGCAACTAAAAGATAAAAAACCCGAGACTCTAGCCGAGAGCCTTCAAAACGTGAGCGGAGTTAGCTACGGAAACACCACGGGCGGTATCTTTGACTCGATCATTAAGCGAGGCTTTGGCGACGGACGCGACGGCTCGATCATGCGAAACGGGGTGCCTGCTAGCGTCATGCATAGCTTTAACAAAACCGTAGAAAGCGTCGAGGTGCTAAAAGGCCCGGCTAGCTTGCTTTACGGCGCGCAAGAGCCCGGCGGCATCATAAATATGGTCACTAAAAAGCCAAAATACGACTTCTCAAACGAAATTTGGGCCGGTATCGGCAACCGCAACTACTGGAACGCGGGCTTTGACGCCACGGGACCGATCGCTGATAGCGGCTTTGCGTATAGATTCATATTTGATATGATGCAAAAAGACTACTGGAGGGAGTTTGGCGAATATAAAAACGTCCTCTTTGCGCCATCTCTTTCTTATAAAGGCGATGATTACCGCATAAATTTAGCCTATACGCACACGCGCTCGACCGATCCGATCGACCGCGGTATGTATCTAGTGCCAAGCACGGGCAAGCTACTGCCGATAGATAAGAAAAGACGCCTTGACGAGCCGTTTAATAAACTAAAAACCAGACTCGACACCGTGGACGTAAATTTTGAAAAAAATATCGGCGAGGACTGGCTACTGCGCGGCGCTTACGCGTATTCGCGCTCCAAGCACGAATACGGTCACATCAGGCTAATGAACGTAAATTTAAACACGGGCGTTGCAGCTAGACGAAACGAGGCATATGACGGATTTATCCACCGAACGCACGCCGGATCGTTAAATTTAAATGGTTACGTGCAAACGGGCGAGATAGAGCATAACTTGCTATTTGGTATCGACGCAAAGGAGTACTACCGCTATAGACCCGGCGCGCTAAACAGCTACAGCTTGGGCACGACGCACAGAAACTTCCCGATAAATATCTACAGTCCAGTCTACGGCACGGTCGCCTATCCGTCCGACCGAGCCTCCGGCATCCAGTACCAAAAGCTAAGAACGATCGGATTTTACGCGCAAGATAGTATAAATTTGACCGAAAATTTGATCTACTCTCTGGGCGTTAGATACGAATACTACGACCAAGTCGCGCGCGGCACGACTAGCGGACCAAACACCACCGATCAGCAAGACGGCAAATTTACGTGGCAGACGGGGCTTTTATACCTGCTAACGCCCGAGTGGTCGGTTTACGCCAACTACGCGCAAAGCTTTAGCCCGCAAATGGCGATCAGCGGCGACGACATCGGCGACATAAAGCCCGAAGAAGGCAAAAGTATAGAGCTGGGAACTAAATTTCAAAACGATAGCATAACGGCTAGCGCGGCGGTCTTTAACATCGATAAGAAAAACATCATGCGCACCGTAAATAGCGTAAGTACGCCCGTGGGCGAAGCGCGCTCGAGAGGATTTGAGTTTGACTTTAACGGCCGCGTGACGCAAGGACTGAGTCTAGGCGCTAGCTACGCATATACTAAAACCGAGGTGCGCAAGGATAGCGGCGCGTTTGCCGTGCTAGTGGGCAAACCGCTAGAGGCCACGCCTAAGCACCAAGCCAGCCTCTTTGCCAACTACGACTTTAGCCACCTAGGCGCAAAAGGCCTAAGGATCGACGGTGCGGCGAGATATTTTGGCTCATGGTACACCTACTACATGAGGACGAATCTACCGGCCGTGCCTGCGGGAACGGGCTTTAAGATGGACGATGCGGTCGTTTACGACGCATTTATCAGTTACGATACCAAGATCGCGGGCTACGAGACGAATTTCGCCTTTAACGTCAAAAATTTGACCGACAAGCTCTACTATACGTCCTCATCGACCGGCACGCAGGCTAATATCATACCGATACAGCCGGGGTATGCGAGGCAGTTTATGCTGACTGCTAGCGTTAAATTTTAACATTAAGCGGCTCGTCTTTTCTCGCTATACGGCGTTGAAATTTAAATTTTAAGCTCGGCAGACCATTCGTCTAGCCTACGCTTAAAATTTAAATTCCGCCTTGTCTAGCGAAAAAATACTTCACCTTGACTTTTTATGCTCAGATTTTTAATCAAATTTGCAAATTTCCGTTTCAAATTTGACTCGCCCGAACCCACATCCTGAAAATGCCGAATTCGGTTTTAAATCCGCGGCGTACTATGCTATTTTATCCAAGCCAAATTCGTATTTGCAACACTCAAATTTTAATCTCAATCTCTTTTTATCCATTTTTCGCTAAAATCGCTAAATTTTAAAAACGCGCGGCATCCGCAAAAAAGGAAATTTATGCAAAACTCAAAGCAAACCATCACCGAAAAGATTTTCAGCGAGCACGTAGGGCGCGAGGTTTTCGCCGGCGAGATCATCGAAAGCGACATCGACATGGTCATCGGCAACGACATCACGACTCCGATCTCCATCAAGCAGTTTGAGCGAAGCGGCGCGACAAAGCTCGCCAATCCCGACGGCTTTAGCGTTGTGATGGACCACTACATCCCCGCCAAAGACATCCTAAGCGCCAACCAAGCCAAAATCAGCCGCGATTTTGCGTATAAGCACGATTTGAAAAACTATTT
>JBHRQF010000261.1:0-2684 GCA_042645325.1 Campylobacter sp.
CACGGCACGTCCCAGACGCCGTTTCTGCCCTCTTTGTACTCGCTCACGCTTACGTATTTTGCGTTCGGTCTAAATTTGACGCGCAAAAAGGCTTGAGCGAGCAAATTTATGCTCAAGATAAAATCAAATTTAGCGCGCAAAATGCGATTAAATTTAACCAAAAGGCCGCGTGATGGAGCTTTCGCATATCATCGTTTTGGCCCTAGTTCAGGGCATTAGCGAGTTTTTACCGATCTCTAGCTCGGCACATCTCGTGCTGGTGCCAAAGCTGCTTGGCTGGGCGGATCAGGGGCTAGCCTTTGACGTAGCCGTTCACGTAGGTACGCTCGCGGCGATACTTTTTTATTTTAAAGACAGACTTGCGGGGCTTATGCGAGATTTTTTCGCGTCTATCGCGCGGCGCGAGAGGGTCGGCGACAGCACGCTCGTGTGGTCGGTCGGCTTTGCGACCGTGCCGGTAGGGCTTTTTGGTCTGGCGTTTAACGACGCCATCGAGCAGTACGCTAGAAGCGGGCTCGTGATCGCGGCGATGACGATAATTTTCGGTATCGCGCTTTATGTCGCGGATAAAAAATCAGGCCTAAAAACCGAATACGAAATGACGATCAAGCTCGCTCTCATCGTGGGGCTAGCACAGGCGATCGCACTGATACCCGGCGTTTCGCGCTCGGGCGTGACGATGACGGCGGCGCTGATGCTTGGCTTTAGTCACAGCGCAAGTGCGAATTTCTCGTTTTTGCTCTCGATCCCGGTTATCGTGCTAGCAGGCGGACTGGAGGCAGTAAAGCTGATAAAAACCCCAGACGCACTACTTTGGAGCGACCTTGCTATCGGCGCGGCGGTTAGCGGCCTTAGCGCCTATCTTTGCGTGCGGCTGTTTATGGCGCTTATCGCGCGCGCCAGCATGCTACCGTTTGTTATCTACCGCATGATTTTGGGCGTGTTTTTGTTCGTGATGTTTTTATAAAAATAGTCAAATTTGGGCTCAAATTTATGGTTTGCGGCCCAAATTTGCTTTGTAAATCTAAAGCGCAAATTTGACTAAGGTCAGTCAAAATTTAGCTTTTCTAAAACCTCTTTTATCCTTGCGCTTCTACTCTCTACGCTGTCTTCTTCGCTAAACATCCTATATTTGCTATGTTCAAACGGCGGCAGGTCTTTAACCAAATCATAAATTTCCTCAAAGCTCAAAATCTTGCCGTGCAGGTCGTAGCCGACGTTTAGCGCCTTGCCTTTTACGTTTGCGATATTTGCGTGGATGTGGCCGTAGAGATGGATAGAGCCGTGGTGGCCTGCGTTCCACTCGGATAACGGATAGTGAAAGAGCACGAGGCGAAATTTATCCTGTCCGTGCTGCACGGTTATATCTTTGTATTCGCAAATTTCCTCAAACAGCGCGTTGCCGTCTTGCTTTTTCATGGCCAGCAGCTCGTCTTTATGCTTTTTTATCGCTTCGTCGTGATTTCCTAGCACTAGGACGTGTTTGCCGTTTAGCTTGCTAAATATGGATATATTAGCCTGCATATCCTTGTGAAAGCTTAGATCGCCTGTGTTATAGACCGTGTCGCAGGGATTTACCCTCTCGTTCCAGAGGCGAATGAGCGCCCTATCCATCGCCTCTACGCTAGAAAAAGGCCTAAAGCACGGATGAAATTTCATGATACTACTATGTCCGAAATGCAAATCGGAGGTAAAATAAATCATCGTTTTTCCTAAAATGTATTTAAAATTTACGGCAGCTAAGCAAATGATCCTTGGCGCTTAAATTTGCGAATTTGCCTGTTTTTTTGGCTTTTGGATTAAATTTAAGACGGTATAAGCCGCGCGGCTTTAAATTTAACTATAAGCTCTAGATTTTGAGACGGATACGGCTTACGCAACCTTGCTAAATTTGCAAGCCTAGCTGCATTTATCCTATTAAAATGCTAAATTTATGCTTAAATTTAGACTTACAGGCTTACTTCAAATTTCTCGCCGCTTTTTATCTCCATGATAACTAGGCGCTTAAAAAACACGGCTCCAACGTCCATAGAAAAGACGTTATTTTTGCGCCTGGTTATCCTATTTTCCTCGCTAGCTACGTGCCCGTGAAATATCCTCTTGCCTGTATTATTACTCTCCCAAAAGGGCTCTATACTCCATAGTACGTAGTCCTCGTCCTGCTCCTCTTCGCTTTTGCCGCCGTCAAAGGCTGCGTGGACGAATATGCTTTTTTCAGAGCTTACGACGTGGGGCATATCACTGATGAAATTTTTGAGCCAAGTAAGAGAAAATCTACTTAAATTTCTCTTACAAATTGATTTTTTCGTCTTGTTTCCGCCGTTTTTGATCCAAATTTGATACTCCAGCGGATCGCAACCGAAAAATCCGTCAAACATCATCTTTTCGTGATTTCCAAGCACGTGAAGTAGGTTGTATCTGTCTTTGATTAGCTCGATATATCTTTGATACAGTCCGATCGTATCCTCACCTCGGTCGCAGCTGTCGCCTAGGATTATAACCAAATCGCTTTTTGTTAAATTTATCTTTTCAATCATCAGGTTAAAAAGCCCGAGGCAACCGTGCATATCGCCGAATACGAAAATCCGCGCGTAGTCGTTTTCGGTTATGTGTTTTATCTTTATCATTTTTTGTGGATTTGTAGAGTTGTAAGCTCTTTGAACTCTTATTCCTCTTATTCCTAA
>JBHRQF010000262.1:0-2682 GCA_042645325.1 Campylobacter sp.
TTTACATATAGTTTAATAAAGAAAGCTGGTTTATCTTAGCCACGGACTGCAGCATCGCCTGATACGACATCATTTTTTGCATGAGATTCATATAGGTTTCGCCGTAGTCGGCGTTTGTGATGTCGGCTTTGACGGTTTTTACGTTTACCTCCATGACGCTAGCATGCGTGTTGGTCTGTATTAGGGTATTTGTTTGATTGCCTACTTTAGTGTGGATTTTATTTACGTGGTCGGCGATATGATCTAGCCTCTCGATCGCGCCCTGGATACCGGAGTTTCGCGGATGCTCACTCTCACTATCAGCGCGGTATTGACCGCTTCTTACAGCCTCTATCATCCTATCTAGGTCATCAAAAATATCCACGCTCGGGCTATCTATCTCGATACCGTTGTTTGCCGAAAAGTTCCATAGTGAACCGTCTCCTTGCGTGGTTGCAGGCGTCGTACCGGTGCTATCTCCGTAAAATTGATCAGAATTTACCTCGTCGTAAATTCCGACTTTTATTGGCGTGACGGCGTTTTGCTTGTCGGTTACTTTTATGCGGCCGCGGTGATCCATGTTTGCCTCTACGCTACCTTGCGATTTTGCTATAGCTTGTTTGTAGGCGACATAATCAGCTTGCGTATTACCGCCGGCGCCCGCAGGAACATTGTCACTAGCTACCATACCGATAATGTCATTTAGTTGCCTAAAAGTCATATTTTTTGACTGCGTTTCTCTACCCTCGGTGGTCGGCGGGTTTGTGGTGTCGTTGTAAAAACTATCCCAAACCTCGGTAGTGTATGTGGTGCCGTCAGGCCTTGTTATATTTACCTGAGCATTACCTGATGTTGCAGGCGGTACGGCGCTACCGAAAATCACGTCCACTTTATAATCTCCGCCGCTTTTAGATTTGATCTGCATTTTTAAGGCTTGATCATTCATGTCGTATTTGTCTCTTTCGCCGGGATATAGCTCTTTTGAGCCCACGACTTGGCTTAGCGTCGTGTTATCGTCGGCAAATTTACCGCTACCGCGCTCTACTTGCGATACGGTGCCTATTAGGTTTCTGCCCTCTTGTTTAAAGTTTATCTTGTCGTAGTCGTAGGCATTTGTAACGGCTCCGTCTAGGTCTTCGTATTTACTTTTAACAAATTCCGTGATTTCATAGTCGTCTGGGTTTGCCTGCACCATGGCTTCGAGCGGGTTTGCGCCGCTAGTTAGGCTGTCTACCGTATCAAACGCGCTTGAGGCTCCGGCTATACCGCCAGCTAGAGCATCCGCATTCGCCACCTTTTTCGTCGCCGCTATCATGTGAAAATCAATAACCTGATTGCCCTTACTTAGGTCTTTTACGTTGATTTGACCTTGATTATTTATCGTTACTTCGACGACTTTATTGGTCGGAGTGTTGCCGTATTCGGTGCCGATTTTTTCAAGCAGATCGTTTATCGAAGCGTCCGAAGTCATCTTAAATTTACTCGTAAAGCTCGTGCCGTTTGGTTTTTTGCCCTGCAAGAAAAAGGTCGTATCCTGAAACTGTCTCACGCCCGTACCGGTAAAATCTTGGTTGGTTAGAGTTTTTTCGTCTTTTACGTATTTAAAACCGATTAGATCGCGCATTTTGTGTTCGCTATCGATATAAACGGTCTTGTTTTTGTCGTCTAAATTTTGCACTTTTAGCATTGTGTTGGAGGTGACTTTTTTATTATAGTCGCCGTCCTTGCCCAAAAATAGCTCCTGCCCGTTTTGATTGTAAGTCAAATTTACCTGAGCTCCGCCTACAGCTTTCATCGTTTGCGCATTGCCGAAATACTCATTCGTATCGCCGTTTATAGGTTTTGTATTTATCGCGCTTCCAGAAAATAAAAACTGTCCGTTTATCGAGGTGTTTGCGATATTTACTAGGTGATTTTTGATGCCTTGAAGGTCGTTTGCGATAGCCTCGCGAGATGTTTGCGAGTGGATTTCGTTAGCACCCTGAACTAGCTTCGTTTTAAAAGTCTCAAGCTGCTGCTTAAATTCACCCAAAGCCTTATCTGTATTTTTTGAAAAGTGTTGCGCCTTTGACGTCGCCGTTTGCACCTGCTCAAGCGTCGCAACCTCGTAATCAAGCCTCATGCCGTCGTTATAAACACTGCTATCCTCGAAAGAATTTTGGATTTTTAGACCGCTTGATAATTGAGTATTTAGCTTGTAAAGCGCTTTCATATTGGTCTGATAGTCGTAGTTATTCGTAAATTTCATCAGCTGATTTGTCATTCTCATCGCATTTTTCCTTAAATTTAATTGAGCTCTTGCAAGCAAATAAAGTTCCACTCGTTATATCGTCAAATTTCAAAATTTATTTAGTTTTAGATATGATTTTGCTAAATTTAAGGAGAACAAATGAAAATACTCTTTTCGCCGAGCGAAGCAAAAACCGCCGTGAGTCCAAACAAATTTATAGATAGAAACGACTTTATTTTTCCTGATTTATATGAAAAGCGGTGCGAAATTTTAAAAATTTACGATGATTTTTTACAAACAGCTACCGTTGAAAAAATCTCAAAACTTTTCGGCGTTAAAAATTTGACCGATGAGCCGAGCTTACGCGAAAGCCTCTTTAAAAAAGGTGCAATAAAAGCCGTCTTGCGCTATGACGGAGTAGCCTACAAACACCTTGACTACCGCAGCCTTGATAGCGCGGCGCAGGAGTTTAT
>JBHRQF010000263.1:0-2673 GCA_042645325.1 Campylobacter sp.
TGGAAAGATTGTCTGGGTACCTTATGCCTCTACTGAAGTTGATAACATGGCGCTCTTTGATAAAGGTAAGAACAAGAAGATACGCGAAAAATAGTCTATCGAGCCTGAAAGTTAAATTTGAACAAAAAGATGGAAACGGCAGTATCACAAAGCTAGGCTAGGCGCGAATAAAAATTGCGATGGGAGCGTATTGCAATACGTGACCGAGCAAATTTTATTCGCAACGAAGTATAGCAAAGCAAGACAACGCGTCATGTGTTTAGATCCGGATAATCCCACGCATTATATTCGTCAGTTAGATTATCGTTTTCAGCCCCCTTGCAGCACAGCCACTCTAGCCCGCCGCGCCTCTCCATCACGACCTCTTCGTCGAGTCCAGCACTCTTGGTGCCGTGCACGCGGGCATTGACGCATGCCCAGTGGTAGCGGTAGATGAGATCGAGCGCCTGCAGGATTTCATCCGTATCGTGCATTTTCACACGTGCCGAGAAATCGCCGCCGATAAAGGTGTCCATCACAAATTTGCAGTCGCAGATCTCGTTTGGGAAATTTAGCTCCTCTACGAGACCCATGGCCCACATTAGCGCCCACAACGACTCGTATTTCCAGCCCATATTTACGGCCTCGTTATAGCTCGCTTCGCCCTCTATGACGCGGCGCTCCATGCGCGTGAGCTTGTCTATGCACCCAAAGCGGTTGTTTAGAAAGTCCTTCGTGCCCTGCTTGTCTTCATCCGTTAGCTCGCCGTTATCTCTGATAGTGCAAGCACACATTATCGCGGCAAACGAGCAGATCGCACGGGCGATAACCTCGTCCTTTTCGCGCGGCGCGACCTCGTCCGTCTCGTATCGTAGCGGCAAATGGTCTATAAAAGGCACGCCTTGCGATTTTAAAATTTCGATGCTTATATCCTTGCGCTCCTGCGCGGTCTTGCCGATCTTTGAGGCGTTTGCGCTTCTTTTTCGCGCGCTATCGGCCCCCTTTTTAAAAAAATCAAAAATACCCACGCCTTCTCCTTTAAATTTACATAAATTTACGCGGGTATTTTAGCGTATAAACGGCAATTTTAGCGACTTGTCGGCGACAAATTTACGTAAATTTCAAAAACGTTGCGCTAGAATCCGCATCCATCAAATTTTAAAGGATAAAAAATGAGAAAAACTTTAGCAGTTTCGCTTCTATGCGCGGCAAGCGCGATGTTTGGCGCAAGCGCGGACGAAATCTACGCCGCGGCGCAAGCGGCGAAAACAAAAGGCGATCTTGCGGGTGCGCTCGGCGGTTTCGAGAAGGCTTGCGAGGCGTCGCACGCGGATGCTTGTCGTCGTGCGGGATTAGCCTACGACTACGGTATGGGCGCTACGCAAGATTACGCCAAGGCGGCTAAATTTTACGAAAAATCGTGCGAGCTAGGCGATGCTGACGGCTGTTCGAATTTAGCCGACGTCTACGGCGCAGGCAGGGGCGTGGAGCGCTCGGAGCAAAAATCGTTCGAGTTATTTAACAAAAGCTGCGAAATGGGTAGTAGCGGCGGCTGCTACGGACTAGCAGGGCTTTATGAGAGCGGTAAAGGCACGGAAAAATCAAGCGAACAAGCAGCTAAATTTTATAAAAAATCCTGCGAGCTAGGTCTTGATCTAGGTTGCGAAAAGGCAAAGTAAGGTTTATTGGGCGTGAATAAATCTACCCCGACTTTTTGCACGATCTAGTCGGCGGCGGCAAATTTTAGCCGTATCCATAAACGCGCTTGGATTATTAAATTTGACGGACAATAAGCAAAGGCAAATTTAAAATCAACGCTCATCAATCCGCAGAATGTAGAAAATAAAATTTAGCATTTTTTTCAGAGTTCCGCCGGTGTGGTGTTTAGCGCAAAAAATCGATTTTAAAATTGTTATTTGGTTTAGGGTTCGAAAAAAGACAAATTTACGGCAAGACCGTAAATTTGGGGATAAAAACGGCCGCGAGCGGAGAAATAACTAAATTTAGGTCTACCGCTCGCTAAAATCCGCAATTTTACTTACCTGCGCAGCTTTTGCAGCACTCCAAAAGCCTGCGCGCCGCATTTGAGGCTACGATTAGCCCTGCGGCAGACATTATTATATCTTTTAGCACTAGTCGTCCAGCGCCCGATAGATACGGGAAGCCGTGATTAGGACTTTCGGCGATGCCGAGCGCCGGATTGCCAAGATTTGGCACCCAAGTCTCAGGCGTCGTTATCAAAAAGCTAAGCGTTACGATAGACATACCAAACGTCAGCAGCCCGCCGATAAGCCCTAGTTTAGGGAACCAAATGCCAAGCAGTACGAGCGTGCCGATAGTGCAGATCATCGCGCCGATCAGGTACGAAACTGCGTAAGTACCGTTTTGTTTGTGCCACTCGATGTTTTTAGGCACGACCAAGCCTTCCGGGTTTTTATGTAGGTTATACTCGGCGACCATTTTGCCCTTGCCGTTATCTACGATATCTTTTTTGCTATACATGTAGCTAAAAAACGGGCTGTTGGTTACGAACGGCACGATACCGTCAGCCTCGTATTGCACGACTTTGAGTCCGCCTATCCACGCCATCACGATGAAAATCGCGACGCTAACGTAGTTTACGAAATATTTTTGCGAGCCTGCTAGGGCTTGTAAAAATTTTTGCATTAAGTTCCTTTAGGGTGATTTTTATAA
>JBHRQF010000264.1:0-2655 GCA_042645325.1 Campylobacter sp.
ATTGTTTTTTTTGTAAAAAATAATGTATCAAACCGTAACAAAAACCGTTAAATTTAAAAGAATTCAATATCGCTAATCCATGATTTATTTATGGTGTGCGTGATCTTTTTAATGATGGCTCGTTTTGTTTCGCCGTTAATTTGTAAATTTAAATATCCGCCCGCAAAGAATGGCACGCCCATACATCTCACATTGCCCTTAAATGAGCTGTTTTGTTTATTTTGTAGATAGCTTTGGGCGATTTTTAGAGCTTCCGCTTCGCTATCTGCTGAGAAAATCTGCCTTTTTAATACCGGCGCTCCGCTACCGGCTACGGTTACTTTATCCTGCCCTGCCTTAGTATCTCGCCAAGTAACCTCGCATGAGGCGTAATTCGTAACTTCTGTTTGCTCAAAATTTAGCTCCAAATAATCATCCTCGCTAAGATCATATTCTACGCGATCGGTTACTTTATCTCTATCGATAAAAATCATCGTTTTGTTTTTGATACTAAAGGTTAAATCTAGGTCATTTGCTATCTTTTCACAAAATGCCGCATCGCTCATATCGTGCTGCTCTAGCTCGACGACTTCGTTTGAGCGTTCAAAATCGATTTTTACGTTTAGCCCATGCTCTTTGGCGATATTTTCGATAATCTGCCTATAACTCAGCTTGACGTGCGATCTGCTTTTGCGATCCTTTAGCGAGCTCATAAAGTCGGCTGCTATCGCCTCTATATCGTAGCTTCTTTTATATTTTGTTTTGATGGTGGCGATTGTAAAATGCCCCAAAAAGAAGCCATCGACGTAAATATCGATGCTATCTTTGAAGCGTGGCGCCGGGCTGCCGTAGCCTAACGTGACGGTTAATTTATCGGTTTCTTTGCCCTCGTTGTCGGTTATGCTAATACTGATCCAATTCATCGCCGAGGTTTTATCTACACCGTTATAAAAAATCTGCACCTTCGGCGAGAGGTATTTTGATGTTAATCCCATAGATACGTAACCTTTACTGCTGCTTTTACTTCAATATCGGGCAAATTTACTATGTCGCCGCCCGATAGTTTTTCTTTGCCCAAAAGATGCTCGTTAGCTCTTAAAAATTGCGAATAAACGCTATCATTTAAGCTCTTATAGTGCTTGTAGCAGATCATGTCTAGTGTGTCGCCGTCTTTGGCTAGGTATTTCACTTTTCTAACTCCTGATTAAAGATTTCTTGGGCTTTTTCAAGTAGTGCATCGACGTCTTTAAGTGCAAATTCGGACAAATCATCGTTTAGTCGCTTGACTATAAATGCATCTCTAGGACGCGAGAGTCTACGTTCGCCGGATGTTGTATAGCTCGATCGCAAAGAGTGGCGCGAAACGCCGAATATTCCCGCGCTTGAGTTTTTAGAGCTTATTAAAAATTTGCCGGCGCCACGCCTTGGGGTTTGCTGTGCAAAGCCGCTTAAAAATACGCTTTTTTGCTTGCTTACCGTGACGGTTACGCCGGTGTTTGATACCTTGCGCGGTAGCATGGCGGGCGTGATGTATTTCTTGACGGTAAAAAGGCTAATACTCATATCATCCGGGCGCGCGCGTTTTGGCGTCGTAAAAAAGTTAATTTTCTTTTTGGCGAGCGCGATATGGTTTGTAATAAAATTTGATTGCTCTTTTTTTACTTTAGTTAGCGTTCTGTTTAACGCATTTTGGACGTCTTTGCGCAATCTATCGAGCTCTTTATCGTTTTTACTACTCATTGCGCGTCGTTTGGCCTCTCTATCAAATATCCCGATATTTGCAGCTTTTTTGTGTAGTAGGTTACGCCGTTTAGCTGTGTTTTAACGAAATTCGCGACGGTTTGAGTGAGCTTGGTAATAAAGATTTGTCTATCGTCCGTGAGGTCAAAAGTCGATATGTCAAGCGGCCTGCCTAGCTTGGCGAGCTCCTCGAATCCGAGGAAGTCCGCCGTATCATCAAGCAATATCGCGGCCTCAAAACTGATCTCGTCCTCATATCCGCCCATGTGGGTATAAACGGGTTTAGTGATGGTGTTTTGCTTGTCAAAGTTTATATTAGTAGATTTGGATATGCTTAGAATGTTGTGCTTTACTTCAAAAATATAACGATCAATGACGATTAACATTTATTGCCTTTTTTGTGTAGGAGTGTAGCAAATCGGACGGCTAAATTTATACACGTGGCAGCGTGCACAGTCGCTTAATTTCCGATAAATTTGCGAGATATAACGACTTAAAGTCCGCTTAACTCGCGGGTTATTGATTTGCTTAAAGTCCGCTTAACTATACAGATGCACAAAACGCTTGTAACTGCGACGTGGGCGATGTGCGAGCGGTTTATTTTAAAATATTAATGCGCAGGCTATCCAAAAGTATAACGTGCAAGCTTATCTTAATAGCGGTGCAAATAAGCTCAAATAAATTTAGGTTCTTCCCGAGAAATATTTTAAACTGCGGTGGGCAACCGCGAAAAGTTGAGAGATATAACAAAACTTAAGGGGGTTCGTTTTCGTTTTTAAGGGCTTTTTGTTAGCAAATTTAAATAAAAAAAGAGGTAAAAACTTAAAAAGTATAATTTCATCTAAAAAAATTATAAAAACATTGTTAAAAGCCGTATTTTAGGGCTTTTTTATTTGAATTTTTATCCAAAAAACGCTAAAATAAAGACATCAACAG
>JBHRQF010000265.1:0-2650 GCA_042645325.1 Campylobacter sp.
GCTCGTTTAATCCTCTCTCGACCCTAGAAAAAGCCCTAAAAGCGCAGGAGCGAGAAAAGAGCGAGAAACTAGAACTAGACGAAGCTAAGATAGACGAGATACTAAAAACCATATCCAAACTAAAACCTGCCGACAAGGTAAAAATCACATACCACGACGGGCAAGGCTACGTGAGCATAGAGGGGCTGGTTTCAAACGTAAATTTGATGGATAAAAGCCTAACGGTGGTAAAGACGAGAGTTAAATTTGATGATATCTATGCGGTTGAGGTTGCTTTGTGAGGCCGTGTTTTGCGGTGTGCGAGACGCTATAAGTGGCACAAATTTTACTTTGACCGCGCTTTTCTTGACGGATAAAAATTGAAAATAGATTTAGTAAAATTTGCCTTGATTAAGCGGCTTTGCGCTATCTCAAAAGCGTGCTTTGCGTGCGTTAAATTTGATCGCGCGCCTATTATACGTAGCGGGCTTTTTGCTGATTTGCGGCCGTTTAAGAAAAACCGCGTGCTCAAATTTCTAGTTTTTTACCGCTTCTGTGAAAAATTCTCGCTCGATCGCCTGGATGACGGCTTGCGGCGAGAGATCCTTCATGCAGGCGTGGGTGCCCAGAGGACAGACGCGCTTCATGCAGGGCATGCACTCTAGGTTTAGGTGCAGGATGCGGGCGTTTTTGTTGCGCCACGGACAGGTTTGCGTAAATCTCGTCGGCCCAAAAAGCGCGATCGTAGGTGTCTTGTAGGCTGCTGCGATATGCATCGGTCCGCTGTCGTTCGTGACGAATATCCCGCTGCTTTGTCCTATGCCGCCGATATTTTCGCAAAGCTCGCGCACGCTCGTTTTGCCCGCTAGATTTTCGCACTTCGCGCCGTTTTCGCGTAAAATTTGCTCGATCTGCTCGCACATATCGCGCTCGCCCGCGCCGCCGAAAATCATAATCTTAAATTTATCTTTAAAATGCAGCGCCACCTGCGCGAAGTAGGCCGGATACCAGCGTTTGGCGCTTCCGTAGCTAGCTCCCGGATTTAGCCCGAGCACCGGAGCGTCAAATTTGCGCGGCTCAAAGTAGAGCTTCAGCTCGTCGTCCGCCCGTTTTAAATTTAACGCCGCTTTGACGAATTTTAGGTATTTTTGCACCTGATGCGCGCCGTCTTTGCTCTTTTGAAAAATAAATTTTTGCTGCGTCCGTGCCCCGTAAAGTAAAATTTTACTCGCAAACGAGCTTCTAAAGCTAAACGCCGCGTCAAATTTACCGAGATTTCTAGCCTGCCAAAATAGCCGCCAAAGCCTAAATTTAGCCTTTTTGCTGCTATCAACGATAACGCGTTCGCAGTTTGGGTGGGCCTTAAAAAGCTCGCACGCCGCAAACGAGCCGAAAAATACGATTTTGACGGGCTCTCGTGCCTCTTTTTTTAAATTTTGCGGATTTTGATTTTCTTGCGCGTTTGCGGTCAAATTTGGGCCGCGGTTAGCTTCAAATTTACCGTCCAAATTTGGCGTATCATTTTTAAAAATTTGAATTTCTTGCGTTACCGAGCCGAAATTTTGCGATAAAAAGCTAAAGTCTCGCTCACCCGAGTCATCAAATTTGCCCGTCAAATTTCCCGTGCCAACCGCCGCGTGCTTTGCGATGGCCTCTACCGCGGCGCTCGCCATCACGGCGTCGCCCAGCCAGGTCGGCAGTTCAATTAAGATTCGCACGTATGATCTCCAGCGTCGCGTTCGCGTTTTTTTCGATGCTAAACTCGCTAGCAAGTGCTAAATTTCGCTCTTGCAGTGCTGCTAGTCGCTCGTCGTCGTTTAGTATCTCGTCGATCAAATCGCAGATGTCGTAGTCTTGCGGCGAGCTCATCACAAATTCATCAGGCAATATCTCCGCAGCGCCGTTTTGAGCGGTCGTGATAGCGACGCAGCCGTAGCTAAGCGCCTCCAAAACGACGTTTGAAAACGGCTCGTACGCCGTCGGAAACAAAAATAGCTCGCTACCTTCGTAAAATCTCGCCGCGCTTTTTTGAGCGCCCGTAAATACGGCGTTTAGGCCTAGTTCCCTGGCTAGATTTTTGTAGCGGGCGGCGTTTTTGTCGCGGCCGACGATCAGGCAGTTTACGCGCGTTTTTAGGCGAGCTGTGATGCGTAAAAACTCCTCCGCGCCCTTGCGTTTAAAGCCGCTTCCCACAAACAGTAGCGTCGGTAGGTGAAAATCAAGCCCGAATTCCTCGCAAAGAGCGAGCTTTGCCGAGCCTTTTTGCACGCGCATAGGCAAATTTACGCCGTTATAGACGACTGCGATCTTTTCCTCGGCGATGCCGTAGGTTTCGCAAATTTGACGCTTTATAAAATTTGAGTTGGCGATAATTTTTTTGGTATTTTTAAAAGTGCGCTTTTCAAGGTACGGAATGACGAAATTTAGGGGATTTGTGAACCAAAACGGCTTGGTTTTCATATAGACTTTGTGCACGCCGTCGCCCGCGCGGTAGATGTCGGCGCAGGTGATGCGCTCAAGGCTAAAATAAATCTCGTTTGCGTCCTTTTGCCGCCTTGCTTGCGAGTTAAAAAGCAGGGCTTTAATCCACGAGCTTAGCTTTTTGCTACCGTTAAATCCGCGCGTCTCGCACGCAACGCCCGAATCTTTTAGAGACTGACCAATCTCATCT
>JBHRQF010000266.1:0-2630 GCA_042645325.1 Campylobacter sp.
GTCGAACACAATCAAATCCGCGTTTAAATCGTGAAATTTAAAGGCCGGATTTGAAAGATTTTAAAATAAATTTGAAGTGGAGTAAATTTAAGAGTTAAATTTGATATAAAAGCAAGCAGGCACGGTAAATTTGTGCTCCAGCTAAAGAGGCGCAAGGGAGGATTTATCCCTCCATGCTGTTTACGACGTTTATCACCTCGTCGCGTAGGCTCTCAACCGTTAGCTCGGCTTTTTTCTCAAACGGTACGAACACCTCGCCCTCGTCGCACGCGATGTGCATGCCGTCCTCGGTGATATCGGTCATTTTGACGTTTTGCGGGTTGGTAAAGCCGCCGAATTTTGCGCACATATCCTCTGTAAGGCCAATGAAGTTATCGTTCATCATTCCTAGCGCCATCTCTTTGGCTTCTCTTGCTTCCTCGCTTAGCTGCATTATGTCTCCTTGTTTAGAATGATATCCGTTATTTTAACCGTTTTTAGCTGAATTTTAGCCCTTAACGAGCGCGATTTGCCCGTTTCGTATCTCGTAAATTTTATCCGCCGCGTCAAAGTACGCATCGTCGTGACTGATCGCAAAAATCGTGTAGCCCTGCGCCTTTAACTCAGGCAAAAACTCCGTGTAAAAATGCCGCCTAAACTCGGGATCTTGATCGGCCGCCCACTCGTCAAGGATCAAAAAATTACGCTTTTCAAGCAGCGCAGCGACCATAGCGAGGCGTTTTTTCTGGCCTTGAGAGAGATTTAGCGTGCTGAAATTTCCCTCTTTTACGCTTACTTTATTTTCTATCGACATCTTTTTTAGCAGCCCCTCTATCAGCGCCAGATCGTCGCTCATCACTTCGTCAAAGAGATAAAAGTCGCTAAACACCGCGCTGATCGTGTTTGCGTAGCTTTTCAAATTTGACTCCGTGATTCTTGTGTCGTCGGCGAACATCTCGCCGCTTTTTGGCGCTAGAAGCCCGGCTAGGATCATAAATAGCGTGCTTTTGCCGCTACCGTTTTTGCCGATCAAAAACACCGTCTCGCCGCGTCTGATCTCTAAATTTATATCTTTTAGCGCAAATTCGCTCCCCTCGTCGTAGGCGAAATTTATATCTTTTAGGCGTAGTTTTTGCCAAATTTGCGGAGCCGTCTCGCCTAGCTCAAATTCAGGCTCAAAGGGCGCTAGGTCTAGCTTTTTTAGCCGCTCATATGCGATGCGCGCGCGAAAGACGCTAGGCACCGAGTAAAGCAGCATCATGAGAGGTGCTCGCAAAAAAAGTATCGCCAAAGCCACCGTGATAGCGTCTTGCAGGCTGGCAGCTTCGTAAGCTAGGCAAAAATATATCTCGATGCCCACGGCGCCCAGCATCACGGTGTTTAGCCAGTTGCTCATAAAGGACTGATGGATCTCGGCTTTTACGATATTTTCGCGCAGGCTTTTTGCGTTGGGTATGAAACGCTCCAGAAAAAGCCGCTTTGCGCGGGCTAAATTTAAGCTAAGCTCCCTATGCCCCTCGATGCAGGTCTGATAGTCGCGGTATAGCGCGTCCTCGCATTTGCGGTATTGCTCGAAGTATTTGTGGATGTTTTTGATTGAGCGCTTGCAGATCCACGTCGCCGCGCTCGTCCAAAGCACTAAAAACACGAAAATTTCGGCCGAGATATATAGCACATAAGCGCCTGTCGCGCCGATGATGAGCACGCCTTGGATGATGCTTGGCACTTGCATAAAGCCGTCTGTTAGGCTACGCACGTCGCTTGAGAGCGAGGCGATCAAATTTGACTTGCCGGCGGCGACGATTTTTTGATTTGCGGTATCTAATATCCGTTTTATCGTTTTGGTGCGCAGCTCGTAGACAAAGTCGTTGCCGATCACGCTAAGAGCGATGCGTGAGAGAACCGAAAAGCCCAAAAACAAAATCAAAAGCGCAAAAAATGCGAGCAAAATTTGAGCGTCTTGTTCTTTTAAATTTAAGAGGTATTTGTTGATAAAGGCTAGTATCAGGATCCCAGAACCGCTAAAAACGGCGCTAGATACAATCATAGCGATGATTTGCCAAAGCGTTTTTTTTGAGATTTTTTTAAACATTTTCATTCTTTTTGAGAGCTTATTTCATTTTAGCCGCCATTTTATAAGAATATTTTTAAAATTTCGCTAAAATCGGGCTTTATTTAAAGGAGAAATTTGCAAACGGTTTTGCGGGTCGTATCGACCAAAACTGAAGCCAAAAAATCGACGTTTTTGTGTTTTTTATGTCCTATTTCGGAGTTTAAGGCCTTGCACGAGCGCCTAAAGTCCGAGCATCCAAAGGCCGCGCACATCGTGTGGGCGCTGCGCGAGCGAAACGGCTACGGGCAAATAGTAGAAAATCAAAGCGACGACGGCGAGCCAAAGGGCACGAGCGGCCAACCCTCGCTAAACGCGCTTAGAGGCGCCCAGCTCGTAAACGCGGGCGCGCTCATCGTTCGGTATTTCGGCGGAATAAAGCTAGGCACGGGCGGACTCGTGCGAGCTTACGGCGCAGCGGTAAACGCGGCGATAGAGGAGGCCGCTGGCTGCGGCGCTCTAGTTAAATTTGAGATAAAATCGCTTTGCCTATTTTTTACGCCGTACGCGCTTGGATCGCGCTTTGAGCACTATTTTGAAA
>JBHRQF010000267.1:0-2630 GCA_042645325.1 Campylobacter sp.
CTCTAGCTAGGCGCGGCTTTAGGCGCTTTGGCAAATATTTCTCCAAGCCAAACTGCGCGGGTTGCAGCGAGTGCGTAAATATCAGGGTCGATGCGCTAAATTTTAAATTTAGCAAATCCGCCCGCCGCACGATACGCAAAAACGAAAACACCAAAATCATCCTCACAAAGCCGCTCATAGACGACGCGCACGTGGCGCTATACAAAAAATATCATAAATTTATGCAGCAAAAGCGCGAGTGGAAGTACTACGAGCTGGATTTTCGCCGCTACTACGAGCTCTACGTCGCGGGACACGCGGAGTTTGGCAAGGAGATCGCGTATTTTGCAGACAGCAGGCTCATCGGCGTCGATCTGGTCGATATCCTTAGCGACGGCATCTCGGCGGTTTATTGCTATTACGATCCTGATTTTGCGGACCTTAGCATCGGCAGATACTCGCTCTATCAGCAAATTTTACTCGCCAGGCAGCTAAATCTGCGCTGGATATACTTAGGCTACTACGTCAAAGACTGCCCTAGCCTAGCCTACAAGGCCGACTACAAGCCCTACGAGCGCCTGCGCGAATACGTCCCGCTAGACGAAACGCCCGTGTGGGAAAAAGCGGAATAAAAAATGCTTTCAAGTGCGTTTTATAAAGGCAAAATTTGATAAAAGTAAGTCAAAATCTAGAATCTCTAAGCATAGAAACATCAGACGCCGATCTGTTTTTCGAGCTGCAAGCGCTCATAAAGCGAAACTTCGCCAAGACGCTGGGGCAAAAAGGCAAAGTGATGTCGTTTTACGACGAAAACGAGAAAGTTCAGCGCAAATATTTCGTCAAATTTCTAAAAAAACTTTGCCAAAGATACGAGCTAAAAAACGTGAATCTAAACTTCGCCGAGTATAAAACCATCAAACTCCACTACATCCAACCAAACTCGCTCAAAGCCATGGTTTTCGTCGATGTCGCCTTCGTGCGGGGCGGCGCGATATTTAGCTTCGATCGCTCAAATGAAGCCTTCATCTCGCACATAATTAGAGGCTTTGAGTCAAAGCAAATTTTATCCGCCGAGGGTCAAATCGTCCTAAATATCGCAAATTTGGGCGAGTGCGAGCGTCTAGAGGAGCTATTTAACAAAAGCGAATATATGAAATTTTCGATCATCTTTAACTATAGCGAAGAGGAATTTGAAAAATTTAAAAAACAGATCAAAATCTGCGCCAAGAAAAACGAAGCCAAATTTGCTGCTCTTGCTAGCCTTTTCGAGGATCATTTCACGGTGCTTGGATGCGATAAAAACGATAGCTTTGAAGAGGTGCGAAACCGCTACCTGGAGCTCGTCAAGGCCTATCATCCAGACTTTCACGCCGCGCTTAGCCCCGAACTTTTGGACAAGTGCAAAACGCAGTTTCAGCGTATCCAAAACGCATACGAGAGCTTGAAGCCGTATTTTAAGGAGCTTGAGGCGGGAGTGGCGGAATAAGATTTAAATTTCAGACTTTAGCATAAAAAATATAATTTAGTAACCGTTTAATAGGGCCCTGAAAAATCACGCAAACTATAGCCATAATTAACGCATAAGGGCCTATAAATAACATCAAAATCAAAGAAATAATAAGATTAAAAACGTAAAAGTAACTATCGCCGTTGCTATCGTCGAAAAATATATCTATAGGCGTTATTTTAATATTTTGATCGCAAGGAATAAGCCTTAAACAGCGAAATAACCAAAAAATCGGTATAGCCAAAATCAAACCAAAAAATAAACCGCCCATGATGTTGTCCATGCTGGGAGCGATGCCCTCAATCAAATAAGTACTCGCAATGCCTAAAAATAGGACAAAAAGAATAAAAAATATGCGCTTCATATGGATATTTTAAATTTTCGAGACTTAAAAATCAAGAGAAATACGATACGAGCCCCGCCAAACCCTCGGCTTAAATTTAAAATTTACGCTTAAATTTGCGGCGTGCTCGGCAAATTTTCCCGCTCCAAGCGTCAAATTTTACTTACCGGATTGCAGCAGATAGGTCTTTTTGCGTTCGCTAGAGCTGCCGATATTTAGCGCCAGGCGGTATTTGGTTATCGTGCGGCGGACGACCTCGACGTTAAATTCCTTCTTTATAAACTCCAAAATTTTTAGATCGCTAAGCGGCTTGGCGGGATTTTCGTTTCGGACGAGATTTGCCACGAAGTCCTTGATGGCCTTGTTTGAGACGTCCTCGTCGATCGCGGCGGAGAAAAAGCTCTTTATAGGTACCAGTCCGCGCGAACACTCGAGGTATTTGTTTGAGATGCCGCGCGAGATGGTCGACGGGTTTCGCCCCAGATCCTCGGCGATGTCCTTTAGGCGCATAGGCTTGATGTCGCCGCCAAAAAAGTAATCATACTGATACTCCACTAGCATGAGGGCGATCTTTCGCAGAGTAGCTTTTCGCATGTCAAGCGCATCTATGAGGTCTTTTGCCTCTTTTACGCGGGAGGCGACGAAGCTCTCTTTTTCGTCCAGCCCCTCGACGTCGATGACGATCTCTGGGTAAAAGTCGTCGTTGATGCGCACCTCGATACCGCCCGAGCTCGTGTCTATGACGATGTCTGGGATGATCGCAGCAGCCTCGCTCATATACTCGATCGCGGGCGGATTTTT
>JBHRQF010000268.1:0-2623 GCA_042645325.1 Campylobacter sp.
ATTCGTCAAGCCATTCATTACACAGGTAATTAGTTGTAAGAGCTAAAATATATTAAAATCACGAAATTTTTATTTTTAGGAGAAGAAAATGGCAATATTTGATGATGTAAGAGACGTAGTAGTTGAGCAACTAAGCGTGGCTCCAGATGCGGTAAAACTTGAGTCTAAGATTATCGAGGATCTAGGTGCGGACTCGCTTGACGTAGTTGAGCTAGTTATGGCTCTTGAGGAGAAATTTGAGGTAGAGATACCTGATAGCGACGCTGAGAAGCTGATCACTATAAACGACGTCGTAAGCTACATCGAGAAACTAAACAAATAAGTTTTTGCAAGGAGAGATCTTGAAAAGAGTCGTAGTAACCGGGATTGGGATGATCAACGCTTTAGGGCTCGACAAAGATAGTTCATTTAAGGCTATCTGCGAAGGTAAAACCGGCGTAAAAAAGATAACATCTTTTGACGCGAGCGATTTTCCAGTTCAGATTGCTGCCGAGATAACAGACTTTGACCCGCTTAGCGTGATGGATGCTAAGGAGGTCAAAAAGGTCGACAGATTTATACAGCTTGGATTAAAAGCTGCTAAAGAGGCTATGGCTGATGCGAATTTCGGCGAATTTGATGCTGAAAATTTCGGCGTTAGCTCTGCTGCCGGCATAGGCGGTTTGCCTAATATCGAAAAAAACTCCAATATCTTGCTTGAAAAAGGCTCGAGACGTATTTCTCCATTTTTTATACCTTCTGCGCTAGTAAATATGCTAGGCGGCATAGTTTCGATAGAGCACGGCCTAAAAGGGCCTAATATCTCTAGCGTAACAGCATGTGCTGCATCCACTCACGCTATCATCGAGGCAGCTAAAACTATCATGGTCGGCGAAGCGCAAAAAATGCTAGTCGTAGGCTCCGAGTCTACGGTTTGCGGCGTAGGTATCGGCGGATTTGCGGCCATGAAGGCACTTTCTACTAGAAACGACGATCCGAAAACGGCATCAAGACCTTTCGATAAAGACAGAGATGGCTTTGTTATGGGCGAAGGCAGCGGTGCACTCGTGCTCGAAGAGTATGAAAGCGCTAAGGCTAGAGGCGCCAAAATTTATGCTGAGGTTGTTGGTTTTGGAGAGAGCGGCGATGCGTATCACATCACTTCACCTTCGCTTGAGGGACCGCTTTCTGCGATGAAAAAAGCCTTGAAAATGGCTGGAAATTTACAGATCGACTACATTAATGCACACGGCACCTCGACACCGACCAATGATAAAAACGAAACTGCAGCATTAAAGGCTCTTTTTGGCGGCAATGTACCGCCGGTTAGCTCTACTAAGGGGCAAACTGGACACTGCCTAGGTGCGGCTGGCGCGATAGAGGCTGTCGTGTCTATAATGGCTATGCAAGAAGGCCTCATACCGCCTACGATAAACTACGCAACCAAAGACGAGGAATGCGATCTAGACTATGTGCCAAACGTGGCTAGAAAAGCTGAGCTAAACGCCGTTATGAGTAACTCTTTCGGGTTTGGCGGTACGAACGGCTCTATTATATTTAAGAAGATATAATGGCAAGTTATCTAGACTTTGAACAAGGTATTAAGCAAATAGATGATGACATCGCAAATGCGAGGATTCGTGGCGATGAACATGCGGTAGAAATTCTAAATAAAAATTTAGAAAAAGAGACCGCTAAAATTTACAAAAATCTTAACGAATTTCAGCGTCTTGCGTTGGCTCGTCACCCAGATCGCCCTTATGCTATCGACTATATCAAAGGTATGATGAGGGATTACTATGAGCTTCACGGCGATAGAGCGTATCGCGACGATGGAGCGATAGTTTGCTTTATCGGCTATATAGGCTCTAAAAAAGTCGTCGTGATAGGCGAGCAAAAGGGCAGAGGAACTAAAAATAAACTAAAAAGAAATTTCGGCATGCCTCATCCAGAGGGTTACCGCAAAGCCTTGCGAATAGCCAAGATGGCTGAGAAATTTGGACTTCCTATACTATTTTTGATCGATACTCCAGGCGCATATCCGGGCGTTGCAGCTGAGGAGCGTGGTCAAAGCGAGGCGATCGCTAGAAATTTATTTGAATTTGCAAATTTAAAAACCCCAATGATAGCCGTCGTTATAGGCGAAGGCGGAAGCGGCGGGGCTCTAGCCATAGGCGTAGCCGACAAGCTAGCAATGATGCGAAATTCAGTTTTCTCGGTTATCTCGCCGGAGGGTTGCGCAGCTATACTTTGGAATGACCCATCAAAACAAGAGCAGGCTACTAAAGCGCTAAAAATAACCGCTGACGATCTAAAAAGCTTAAATTTGATAGACGACGTCATAGAAGAGCCGATAAATGGTGCTCACAGAGATAAAGAGAGTGCCGTAAAAGCGCTTGCGAGCTATTTTATAACTGAGCTAGATAAACTTGAAAAGCTAAAAGTGGATGAGCTTTTAAATGCTAGAATAGCTAAAATCTTATCTGCCGGCGCATTTGAAGAGGGCAAATAGCGCTAAAAAATAGTACTCTTACAAAAAGTTGCTTGAACTTTTTGTAAGTTGCTTATTTATTTTTGAATTATTTAAATTTATACGAGTCTTACACAAAATATCCGTAAAACCAAACATAATCTTACTAAATTT
>JBHRQF010000269.1:0-2616 GCA_042645325.1 Campylobacter sp.
TCCAGCGTCCTAGTTGGCGTTTATCCTCCATCACGGCATCCCAAATTTCCGTAATTTGAACGTCGAGTTTGTTTATGATGGCAAGGCCTTGCCTGATTTCATTGTCGGTCATATCGCGGCGAAGTCCGCCCATGATTACGTTGCCGTAAGTTTTACGACCGCCCGTTACTAGCTGCGCTAACTCCATAGAATACTCGCGCACCCTAAAGATATGCATGAAGGCGTTATAGTTACCAGTTACCTCGCAAGCTAGACCGATGTTTAAAAGATGGCTGTGAAGGCGCTCGATCTCAAGGCAAATCACGCGGATAGCCTGCGCTCTTAGCGGAACTTCAAGCCTGATAGCCTTTTCCGCCGCTTCTATACACGCAATCGCGTGAGCGTAGCCGCAAATTCCGCAGACGCGCTCTGCAAGATATCCCATCTGATCGTAGTTCATACGGTTTTCGGCTAGCTTTTCCATACCGCGGTGCTGATAAAAGAGGCGGTAGTCCGCGTCTATGATCTCGTCGCCGTCGCAAAATAACCTAAAGTGTCCCGGTTCGTCGCTAGTTACGTGCAAAGGTCCAAGCGGCACGTCGATGACGCTATCGCCTTTTGGAAATAAAAACTCGGTATCAGGCTCATCTTGGTGAGCGACGGGATCGGGGCGGTAGCGGTAGTCCATCGCGTCTTTTCTAAGCGGATAAAGGCCGTCTGGCCAATCGTCGCTTAGCACCAATCTACGCTTATCGGGCAAGCCTTCGGCTACTAGGCCGAACATATCGTAGGCTTCTCTTTCGTACCAAACGCAAGCAGGCACTAGCGGCGTAACGGACGGAAAAGTCGGATCGACGCCGGGAATTAGCGTTTTAACGGTGATAAAGCACTTATCCTCGGCGGCAAAGTCGTCTTCTTCCGTCATCTTGCCGCCCTCCATAGACAAAGCGTAGTAAAGCGCAAAACAGCCGTTTATAGTCCTCTCGTCACTAGGTATCATCGTAGAAATGAAACCGCCGATATCGTAGTAAAGGGTCTTAACCGCAAGCGGAAGGTCGTTTCTATCGACTAAAACCGTGATTTGGTCGTCGGCCTGGCGGGTTACTTCTAGAACCTTTACCTTTGTTTTTAAAATTTCAACGAATTTATCGCCTCTCATAATAGTTCTCCAGTTATTATCTTAACGCCGTTTTCAACCAGCGTATAAAAGTTATCCACGTGCCAAACGCCAAAGATTATAATCAAAGCGCAAAGCAGGATAAGCGGTAAATTTTCTAATATACTCATCTCTTTATTGTGAACGACCGCGCCTTTAGGCTCGCCAAAACTTGCTAAGTTAAAGTGCGAGAAGTCCGCGATAAAGATGATGGCAAGAGCTATCGCAAATAAAGCGACGCTAAAGTATTGACCGCTATTTACGGCGCCGACGAAGACGTTAAATTCGCTAACGAATATTGCAAACGCGGGCACGCCTACCAGCGAGCAAACCGCCGCGCCAAACATCATCGTAGTTACGGGAGCTATCTTTATCATACCGCCCATTTTGCTCATATCTTTGTGTCCGTAAATTCTAGCGATATTGCCCGTTGAGCAAAACGCGAGAGCCTTGGTAAAGCTGTGAGCTAGGCAGTGGAAAATGGCCGCAAATAGCCCGAAAGGTCCGCCGACTCCCAAAGCAAAAGCTATAACGCCCATATGCACGATAGAGTGGTAGGCAAACATCCTTTTTACGTCGTGTTGCCTGATTAGGAAAATTCCGCCCACAAATAGCGTAATAAGACCGGAAACTATCATCACGCTTTGGACGAACTCCATACCCGTAGCTTGAGCCGCGATAGCGTAGTATCTAAATAAAGCTAACATCGCGCACTTTAGCAAAACGCCTGAAAGCAGAGCCGAAATCGGAGCTGGGCCTTGGGCGTGAACGTCGGGAAGCCAGGTGTGCGTAGGAGCAAGGCCGGCTTTGGTGCCAAATCCGATAAGCGCAAAGACAAAAATAAGCTTTGCGACGTCGGGGCTTAAATTTTTAGCGTTTGCCATTATGCCCGTCCATAGCATCGCGGTCTCGCCGTCTTTTATCTCCGCAAAGGTCGCAGAGTAAAGAAGCACGGTCGCATAAAGCGCGAACGCTAGGCCGATAGAGCAAAGGACTATGTATTTATAGCCGCTCTCGGTTGATTTTTGGTCTTTTAAGATCGCGACTAGGAACACTGATGAAAGCGTAGTAGCCTCGATCGCAGCCCACATAAACGCGACATTGTTACAGATGACGCTTAGAGTCATCGTAAATATAAACACGTGGCTAAGCGCGTAGTATTTTCTAAGCGAGTCTAAATTTATATGGCCCTCTTCGAGCTCCCATTTCATATAGTGAGTCGCGTACAAATTTACCAAAAATCCGGTAACCGCGATAAGCACCAAAAACACGCAGCCAAGGCTATCTAGGAACAAAAATTTACCGTGCGCGTAAAAAGTACCGCTCGATAAAACCTTGCTTACGTTAAATAGCAACGCCAAAGACGTAACCGCGCTAACCGCAACGTGAAGCAAACTCAAAGTCGCGTAATTTTTCGGAGAGAAAAATAGCAATATCGCTCCAAGAAGCGGTAAAATTAATATCAAAGTTAAACTATCCAT
>JBHRQF010000270.1:0-2594 GCA_042645325.1 Campylobacter sp.
TAAAGGGCGTCGAACTCGCCTCAGACTGGCAGATACTTTCAAATTTAGCACTGCACTCAAGCTACGTTTACACTAGATCAAAGCAAAAATCGGGCGCGTACGAGGGTAAATCTCTAAACAATCTACCCGTACATACCGTAAAAATAGGGCTTGATTACGACGCGACGCCTGATCTAAATCTATGGACGCAGATGAACTATCTAGGCAAAACCAGAGCCGTTTACGGTCTACCGGGTGACGAGGAGATAAAGGATTATACGCTATTTGACGCGGGCGCAAGCTACAAGCTAACTAAAAACGCGAGCGTAAATTTTAGCGTTTATAATATCTTTAACGAATACGTAACGACAAAATCCGGACGCTATGAAATTTTGATCGCCGATGGGATTAAATATAGGCTTGGATTTAACGTAAATTTTTAAATTTAGCCGAATTTAAGCGGGGCGGTGCGTAGCGATCGCCACTCTGCTACCGGTTTTTAAAATTTGAGCTCAAATTTAAGGAGAAAGATGCCGTTTTTAAAGAAAAAGAAATTTTGGTTTAACATCCATTTGATTTTAAGCCTAGCCTGTATTGTGCCGCTGCTTATCGTCGCTCTTAGCGGCGCGGTCATATCCTATCACGACGAGATTATCGACCTTGCAAACTCGCAAAAAACCTTCGTCGAGCAAGGCGAAAAGGAGCTTAGCGCGAGAGAAATTTTAGATATTTTTAAAGCTAAGGAACCAAATTTTACGCTTAGCTACTACAAGATTAACTCGGACGCAAATCACGCTATAGGCGTATCCGGTACGAATGCTAAAGGCGAGTTTAAGTCGTATTTTATAAACCAATACACGGGCGAGATAACGGGTGAAAATTTTGGCGATAAATTTATCGGACTAATGTTAAATTTGCATACTAACTTAGGCCTTGGACTTAGCAAAAACGAGACGCTACGGCTTATAGGCAAGCATATCGTCGCGATTTGTTCTATCGCTTTGGTGGTCTTGGTTATATCTGGATTGATAATCTATTATCCTAGTTTTAAAACTAAATTTATGCGCGCGTTTACTTTAAAAATCAAGGCCAAAGGCTATGCGTTTTTGTACAGCTTGCACGGATTTGTCGGCGTTTATCTTTGCTTATTTTTGGCTTTTATAAGCGTTACGGGGCTTTACTGGTCGTATGACTGGGCGGCAAAGCTCGTAAATAACGCGCTTGGCGAAAAAGAAATTTTTAGAAAAAAGAGCTTTACGCAGGTGCGAGGATTTTCGCTGGAGGACGAGGGCAAGATAGCAAATTTAGAGGCCGCGATAGATATTTTTAAACAAGATAGAGATGGTTACGAGCTTTTTAACGTCATCACGCAAGAAGACGGCGAAAATTTTATGATATTTTACTTTGACAAAGGGTTGGAAGAGGACGATAAGGTAAATACGATGACGATAAACACCGCTAAGGGGCAAATTACCAGACACGCGAGGTTTGACGACGCTAAAAGCTCGATGCCCAGGCCTTTTGCGATCCATGAATCGGTTTTGAGCTTGCATTCGGGATATTTTTTGGGCGCGGTCGGTAAATTTATATTTTGTTTAGCTTCGGCGTCGGTTTTGTTTTTCGTTATAAGCGGCTTTTGGATGAGCTTAAAACGGCTCAAAAGATAAATTTGATAAAATCGCTCGAAAAAACTGAAAAAGGCTAAATATGCGAGTGATTTTGGATGGATTTGACGGCTCTTTTTTGCCGATTTTGCAAAGCTTTAAGGCCGTGATGCCAAGCCTTCGTATAACGGGTATCGAGGAGCTTGGCGAGAGCGTAAACAAGAGGATGGCAAGCGTAGAAAACGGCGACGCCATCAACGTAAGCGAGCTTTTTGCACGTCAATACGAGCGGGACGAGCTTTTATCGGACGGAACTTTGTTTTTGCGGGACGAGAAATTTAATGAGAGCGGCGAGAGTGCGGCGGTTAAATTTGATGAAAACGTAAAATTTGAAAATGCGCGCCACGCGATTGACGACTCTAAATTTGAGCCAAATTTGATGGCTAAGAGCGAGCAAAAAATCGCTTCCGTGCAGGAGCAAAATTTGCAAGAAATACTGAATGCTACGCCGTATCAAGACGGCAGCCGCGAGGTAAAGGCGATTTTGCAAACCGACTCTTTGAGCGAAGCGCCTAAGACTACGACTCTAAGCGAAAGTGCGCAAACCGCCGACCCGCGCGAAACTCCTGTTTTTGGCGGAGCTACGCAAACGGCACCGTCTAGTAAAATATCCGCTTCTAATGAAGCCGTAAAAACGGCCGCCTCGGACGCATCAGCGCAGGCTGCGCTATTTGATTTTAACGAATCTGCGCAAAATTTGCCGCCGCGCGCCGAGCCAAAAGCCGCGCCCGAGCGTAAAAAGCATGAAAGCGCGAGTCTGTTTACCGACGAAGAGGTGCGAGCGATACTGGAGCTAAAATAGCGGCTTAAATTTAGCGGATAGTCAGGCAAAATGCGCAAATTTTACCGCGTCACAATGTACCGCAAAAAGTAAAATTCGTAATTTTAAATTTTAAATAAAAATTTTAAGCCTAAGCGTTAAATTTTTCCGCTAACCTCTCGATATTTAGC
>JBHRQF010000271.1:0-2579 GCA_042645325.1 Campylobacter sp.
GAGGAAAAAGATGCAAGACAATCAGCATAAACTTCAGTTAATGTATATTTTGCCGAATTTATTCACGGCGGCTTCAGCGTTTTTGGGTATTATTAGTATTATCGCTTCCGTCCGCGGCTATATCGCGGCCAGCGCAGGACTAGTCGAGGAGGCTAACGGCTACTTTTTTAAGGCTATTGTTTACATAGTTTTATCGCTATTTTTGGATGGACTTGATGGGCGAGTAGCGAGGCTAACTAAAACTACGTCAAAATTCGGCGTGGAGTTTGACAGTCTTGCCGATATTATAGCTTTCGGCGTCGCGCCCGCGATGCTTTTTTACTTTACGGTCGGACACAGCTTTGGGCGTTTGGGTTCGCTAGTCGCTGCACTGTTTGTAGTTTTTGGTGCTATTAGACTTGCTCGGTTTAACGTAATGACCGGCACCTACGAGCCGTCTGTTTTTATCGGCCTTCCGATACCAACGGCGGCCATTGTGTCTGCATTTTGGGTTGGGCTGAGCTTGGAGTATGATTTTACTAGAAGTGCCGAATGGTTTTTGCTGTTTTTGCAAATTTTGCTTTCCGTTTTGATGGTAAGCAACATCCGCTACCCTAGCTTTAAAAAAATCGATCTAAAAAAAGCCCATTTTTTACGCATATTAGTCGGCCTTACGGTCGCGTTTTCGGTTATTTATATCTACCCGATCGAGGCGGTTACGGCTTTAATGAGCGTTTATGTTTCTTACGGTATAATCCGCTATGTTTTTATGAGATGTAAAAACAAAAAAAACCAAAAGGAGAGCGAATGAACGGCAATGTCAAATTTAACGCATTTTTCTCTCTACTTCTGCTGCTGCGCTAAGCAGCGACTCTTTCACACCCTAATAATAAAAATTTAACCACACAAACAAAAACCCCAAAAAGGATAAAAAATGAACAATGATAAAATAATAATATTTGATACGACTTTACGAGACGGCGAGCAAAGCCCCGGCGCATCAATGAATACCGAGGAGAAAATCCGTATCGCGCGCCAGCTAGAGCGCCTAAACGTAGATGTCATGGAGGTCGGCTTTGCGGCGGCTAGTAGGGGCGATTTCGACGCGATACATCAGATCGCCAAGCAAGCCTCAAACGCTTCTATCTGTTCGCTCGCCCGTGCCGTGGACGGCGATATAAAGGCTGCGGGCGAAGCTATAGCTCCGGCAAAAAATAGGCGCATCCACACCTTTATCGCTACGAGCCCGATCCATATGGCGTTTAAGCGAAAAATGTCTCCAGATGAAGTGATTAGACGCGCCGTGCGAGCCGTGGAATATGCTAAAACCTTCTGCGAGGACGTCGAGTTTAGCTGCGAGGACGCGTGCAGGAGCGAGATGAGCTTTTTAAAAGAAATTTGCGACGCCGCTATAAACGCCGGAGCAAAGACGATCAACATCCCAGACACCGTGGGGTATCTATATCCCGAGGAGATTACCGCTCGTATAGGAGAAATGGTTAAATTTATAAACGGTCGCGCAGTCGTCTCCGTGCATAATCATAACGACTTAGGCCTAGCTACGGCAAACTCGCTAGCCGCGATAAAAGCGGGCGCTAGGCAGGTCGAGTGTACGTTAAACGGTATCGGCGAGCGTGCGGGAAATGCCGCGCTTGAAGAGATCGTGATGGCGATAAAGACGCGTAGCGACGTATTCGCGCCGCTTTACACGGACATAGTATATAAAGAAATTTATCCCAGCTCGCGCCTACTATCCGGCATCATCGGCATCGAGCCTCAGCCAAACAAAGCTATCGTCGGCAAAAACGCCTTCGCTCACGAAAGCGGCATCCATCAAGACGGCGTGTTAAAGCACAAAGAGACCTACGAGATCATCAGCGCCGAGAGTATCGGACTGGATAAAAACTCGCTGGTGCTCGGCAAACACTCGGGTCGCCACGCCTTTAAAGATAAGCTAATCAGCCTTGGCTTTGAGCTTGAAGATAGCGCGCTAAATGAGGCGTTTGAGAAATTTAAGGCGCTAGCGGATAAGAAAAAAGAGATATTTGACGACGATTTACGCGCGCTGGTTACGAGCGAGATCATCAAGATCCCTGAGGTTTTCGAGTTCTTGACGCTTACGCAAAGCAGCTGCAACAAAGGCCTAAGCAGCGCGGCGATCACGCTTCGTCACGCCGACGAGATCAAGAGCGATGCGGCGCTAGGCAACGGTACGGTGGACGCAATATTTAAGGTCATCGACCGCCTAAGTGGTATCCACGGCGTGCTTAAGGATTACAAGGTTAGCGCAGTTTCGCAGGGCAAGGACGCGCTGGCAAACGTCGTCGTGAAGGTCGAATTTGACGGCAAAACCATCATAGGTCACGGACTTGATATTGATACGATGACGGCGAGCGCTAGAGCGTATGTGGGCGCGCTAAACAGCTACGTAAAAATCACCGCTACAAAGTAAAATTTGATCGGTTTGACCGCGCCGCTTAGCAAATTTAAGGCTCGGATTCGGGCCTTAAATTTTAAAATTTGACCTTTAAATTTGGCTGTAAATTTACCATAGTTTAAGGCAAATAAAAATCAAAACTCAAATTTAAACCTCCTCGCAT
>JBHRQF010000272.1:0-2567 GCA_042645325.1 Campylobacter sp.
GTTTGAGAGCGCGATAAAAGCTTTTTTAAGGGGTTTTAGCAAGGACATTTACCGCCTTTTGGATTAAATTTGATGGTATTTTGCAGGCGTAAATTTTGAAGCTTAAAACCGCAAAAGTTTTGCGTAAATTTGAATAAAATTTGAGACTCGCCCCCTACTCTTTGCCGCGCGGTAGTTGCAAAATTAGCGCCATTTTCAGCCCAAAACCCAAACCTCCGAGCGACCGCAAAAAGCCTAAACATATTTATAGCCTAGCTTTGAGGCGCTAACGATACGCTCTTTACCTAAAATTTTACGCAGCTCCGCGATATAAACTCGCAGGCTAAGCTCGCTAGGACTCTCGTCGTAGTCCCAAATTTGAGAATAGATCTCCTCCCTACTTAAAAATTTATCCTGATTTTTAAGTAAGAGTGCGAGCAACCTAGACTGTTTTTTAGGCACCGATACTGCCTTGCCGTCACAAAACAGCAAGCCCTGATTCATATCAAAGCCCAAATTTTCGCCCAGATTTACCAGCTCGTTTTTGTTGTGTACGAAGGTGCGTTTTAGCAAATTTTGCACGCGCAGATGTAGCTCTTTTAGCTCAAACGGCTTTTTGATATAGTCGTCGCACCCGCTAGTAAAGCCGGTTTGCACGTCATCAAGCGTATTTAGCGAGGTCGTAAATATACAAGGCGTGTTTTTGCCCGCGTTTCGTAGCTCCCGAAGTAGCGCAAAGCCGCTGCCGCCGATAATCTTGACGTCAAATATCCAAAGATCAAAGTTGCTCTCATAGGCTAAATTTAACGCATCGTCGTAGCTTTTTGCGCCCGCCGTCTCGTAGCCCTGAGCCTGCAAATACGCGCGCATCATCTCAAGCAGCATATTTTCGTCCTCGACGATCAAAATTTTACTCATTTTCGCTCCGTTTTCGTTTGTTTTTGTCGTTTTACGGCGTTTTATCCGCTTGATTTTCGGGTTTAAATTTATCTGCCTCGCAGCTTCATTTACACATGAAATTTACGGCGAGCGCTCAAATTTAGCTGCAAACAGATCCTGTGTAAATTTATCAAATTTCATCTAAATTTGAAGGTAAAATTTCATAAATCTACGTCGTCGCTAAAATGCTTAAATTTGTAAAAAGCGGGGCAAATTCTCGCGCAAATTTAAACGAAAATCCGCCCCGAAAAGCCTAAAAAAGGCTAAATTTACTCTTTATTGCGCGGCGTATGAGGGCCTTTGCCGTCTTTATCTTTTATAAATCCGCCCTTAAAATCGTGCTTAAATTTCTTGCGAAAATCATCGTCGTCATCGCCGTCTTTTAGCTCGATATCAAGCCTTTTTGCCTCCGCCACGCTTAGCGCGCCCACTTGGGCGTTATAGCCGCTTCTAAACTCGCGCATAAATCGCTCTCTATCGGCGATACTCATAGCCTCAAACTTCTTTCTGATTTCGGTCTTTAGCCCGCGCTTAACCTCTTTTGCCTCGTATCTTAGCTTGCCAGCGCGTTTGTCTATCTCAAACGCTACCTCGCTGAGCGTCTTAGCGTCGGCGTTTGCGACCATTTTATAAAGCTCGTCGCTCGTACTATTTTCAAGCGACGCGGCAAAAAGTCCGCCCGCAACCAACATACTAATCAAAACTACTTTTTTCATTTTCTCTCCTTTAAAAAGATGAGCGAAGTTTAAAGAAAAGTCGTGAAAAAAATGTTAATTTAAAATTTCGTTGATTTTTTTGACGAAATTTAGCGGATTTACCTGTACGCCGCCAGCGATCACGCCAAAGTGCAGGTGCGGCCCGCTCACTCGCCCGCTAGCGCCGCTAAGCGCGATAATGTCGCCTTTTTTGACGCTTTGTCCGACTTTGACGTTTAGCGCGCTTAGATGATAGTACTGCGTGTAAATGCCCTCGCCGTGATCTATCACCACAGATCCGCCCGCGTAGTAGCGATCTTTTGCGATGGCAACTACGCCGTCGTTTGCGGCGATCACGGACGTGCCGACCGCCGCTCTAAAGTCCGTGCCGCCGTGGTAGCTCTTTAGGGTGCCGTTAAATACGCGCGCAGTACCAAACGGGCTCGTGACCGCCGAGCTCATCGGCAGGATAAATTTGGAGTTAAATTTTAGCCCGACATTGGCCGTTGCGTAGATTTTATTCGCCTCCTCGCGCTCCTCCTCGATACGCTTTAGCACGTCTTTTGGCGGCGTTACTTTGCTGCCTTCGACGGTTATTTTTTCTTTTTTATATTCGCCCTCTACGATCTTAAAAATTATCGTCTCATCGCCGTTTTTAAGCCCGTTTACTAGCTTTATTTCGCCCTTTTGACGGTAACTAGCGGCGACGATGGCAAATTTTAAATTTTCACCCCCGGGCACGCTAAGCCAGCGCTTTTTCTTGCCGTCAATGCTTAAATTTCCGGCAAATTTAGCCTCCACCTGTACTATCTCGACGTCGCCGTTTACGATCGTCTGAGTTTGGCTAGGCGCGCCGCCCTGTCCTTTTGCGCTCAAATTTAAACAAATCAAAACGGCTAAAATAATTTTTTTCATTTACATCCTTTACGTAACTTTAACGAATAATTTTTAAAT
>JBHRQF010000273.1:0-2563 GCA_042645325.1 Campylobacter sp.
TTTGATAACGTTTATGTCAAAAAGCACCTCATAGCCATTTTTGTTCGCGATATTTTGCACCTTTGCTTTTGAGACGAGCCCTTGTTTATCGGTATAGACTTTTACTATGATATTTTTTAAATTTTGCCCGAAACGAAGGCTTTTTACGAGCTGAGTTTGGAAGATAAACCTTTGCATATCGATGCAGTTACATACGTCTTTTTCAAGATCGTCCGTGATGTCCACTTTATCTTCGCTATCGCTCTCGTTTAGCTTTTGGATGAGATATGAGACCGAGTTTTTGAGGCTTGCCGAGTGGTTTATATCGATAGCGTCAAATTTGATCTTTAGCTCGATATTGTAGATTCCGTCGCTTAAAATGCTCTTTTCAAAAACATTTAAAAGATGGATGAGCTCGGTACTTTTACTCTCGCAAAAGATCAGAAAATACTCGTTTGAATATCTACCGATAAGCGTGTTTTTAGACACTTTTTCGTTTAAAAATTTCTCCAGCCGCTCGACTAGTCGTTTTAGCAAAATATCGGTGCTAACAAAGCTATAACGCTCGTTTATATCGTTTAAATTTTCTATCTTTAGCATTAGCATATTGCCGCCGCTTTTGCCTTTAAATTTAGAAGCTTGCTTTGATAAAAGTCTTAAAATTTCGTCTCTATTATAGGCTTTTGTTACTTGATCGAGTACGCTCGTTTGAAAGCTTTGATAAATTTTGTAGGCCGTAAAATAAACCTGACACAAAACCAAAATCGCAATCAGAATAATATCATCAGCGTCAAATTTTATATCGTCTTTTTTAACAAAAATATAGACCAAAATGACAACGCTAAAAATAAATATCGAGGATACCTCGAGCGCGGTTTTAAACCTATTTGATCGTTCTTTTAGTTCTGATTTTAGCATTTATACATCCAAATGTTTCACGTCTTTTGCGTGCTCTTGTATGTAGTTTCTTCGCGGTTCGACCTCGTCGCCCATGAAGAGATTAAACGTATCTGAGGCACTTACTGCGTCGTTTATGTTTATCTTTAACAAACGGCGATTTTCAGGGTTCATCGTCGTCTCCCATAGCTGCTCGGGATTCATCTCGCCAAGACCTTTATAGCGCTGTATATAGGCGCCTTTTTTGGCATTTTTCTCGATCTCGTCTAGTACGTCTATCACGTCGCCTTTTAGCTCGATGCCGCGCTCTTTTATCTTTTGGCTGATATAAAGCGCCTCTTCGTAAAGCGGATTTGTAAACAAATTTTCATTTACCAAAAGCTCTTCCAAGCCGCTTTCGGTTTGTACGTAAATTCGCGCTTCCTCTTCGCTGACGTATGAGTTTAGGATATTGTGTCCCTGAGCCTCTAAATAATTTTTCAAAATTTCAAAAATTTCAGCGTAGCTTTTTGAGACGATGTCTGGATTTTCGATCATATATCTAACCGCAGAAATCACACTAAATCGCTTTTCAAGCTCTTTTAATACGCTTCTATAAGCCGCAACTATCTTTAAAAAGTCTATAAGATCAGCGTTTCCGATACCTTCAAACTCGACACCTTCGATGCCGGTTTCGATTAGAAATTCATTGAGCGCACTTTCGTCTTTTAGATAAATTTCTTTTTTACCCTTTTTATAACGGTAAAGCGGTGGCTGAGCTAGATAGATGTGACCGTTTTCCACGACTTTGTGTAAAAATCTAAAGAAAAACGTCAAAAGTAGCGTCTGAATGTGGCTACCGTCGACGTCGGCGTCGGTCATGATGATGATTTTGTGGTAGCGAAGCCTTTCAGCGTCAAATTCATCTCCGATACCGCAGCCTAGCGCAGTTATCATATTTTTTATTTCGTCTGATTTTAAAATTTTATCTAAGCGCGATTTTTCTACGTTTAAAATTTTACCTTTTAACGGCAAAATCGCCTGAAACACTCTATCGCGTCCTTGTTTGGCCGAGCCGCCCGCTGAGTCGCCCTCCACCAGATAAAGCTCGCTGATGGTAGGATCTTTGCTTTGACAGTCGGCTAGTTTACCAGGCAGAGTTCCTATGGTTAGACCCTCTTTTTTACGCGTTAGATCGCGAGCTTTTTTGGCAGCTTCGCGTCCGCGCGCCGCCATCAGCGCTTTTTCCATTATCGCGCGAGCTTCGATCGGGTTTTCTTCAAAATACTTACTAAGCACCTCAAAAACCATCTTTTGAACGATCGGTTTTACGTAGCTTGAGCCTAGTTTTCCTTTCGTTTGGCCTTCAAACTGCGGCTCGGGAACTTTTACGCTAATCACCGCAATTAGGCCTTCTCGGATATCTTCGCCCGTGATTTTTGTGTCTTTTTCACGGGCTGCGGCGTTTGCAGAGATATAGTTTGTTATCACGCGAGTTAGACCAGCGCGAAATCCCGCTTCGTGCGTACCGCCGTCAGGAGTTTTGATGTTGTTTACGAAGCTTAGTAAATTTTCGCTGTAAGTATCGTTGTACATCAGCGCAAAATCGACTAAAACGTCCTCTTCGCCGCCGCTAAAGGATACGGCTTTGCTTACGGCTTCATTTTTATTCATATCCGTTACAAAGCTTTCAAGTCCGCCCTCGTAG
>JBHRQF010000274.1:0-2543 GCA_042645325.1 Campylobacter sp.
GTATCCGGTTAGCCTAGAGGAGACGGGTAAAATTTTAATCGGCTCCGCGGCCGACGAGACGGCAAAGAGCGTCGTGCTTGATATCCGCATCCCGCGCGCCCTACTTTCGAGCCTTTGCGGCGGGATACTGGCGCTTAGCGGCCTCGCGCTTCAGGCGGTGTTTAAAAACCCGCTCGTAGGTCCGCACATCGTGGGCGTGAGCACAGCGGCGGCATTTGGCGGTGCGCTTTGCATCATGCTTGGCTTTGGCTCCTACTTTATCGTGGGTTTTGCCTTCTTTTTCGGGCTCGCGGCGCTTTTTATGCTCTATTTTATCGCCAAATTCGTCTCGCGCAGCAACGTATTTTCACTCATCCTAGCAGGCATCGTCATAAACGGCGTGTTTGCCGCGCTAACTAGCCTCGTGCAGTATCTGGCCGACAACGAAGACGTGCTGCCAAACATCATCTACTGGCTGCTTGGCAGCTTCGTGCGCGCAGACTACGACAAGCTCGTCATGCTCGCCGCCGTTTCGGCGCCCTGCGTCGCGGCGCTCATCGCGATGCGGTGGAGATTTAATCTACTAAGCCTCGAAGACGGCGATCTAAAGGTGCTCGGCGTAAATATCGTGCGGCTGCACTCGGTCATCCTCGTCATCTGCACGCTGTTAGTCGCCGCGCAGGTCAGCGTCAGCGGAAACATCGGCTGGATCGGCCTCGTGGTACCGCACGTCGCTAGGATGATATTTGGCAGCGAACACTTGCGCTCTATGCCCGCTTGCTTCGTCGCGGGAGCCGTTTTTATGCTCGCCATCGACGACGTATCGCGCTCGATAAGCTCTAGCGAAGTGCCGCTTAGCATCATCTCCGCGCTCATCGGCAGCCCGATATTCGCCATCCTCTTAAAAAGGAGCGCCGATGCGAACAGAAGGTAGTTTGCTCGCGATCAAAGACGCGGGATTTTTCTACGAAGAGGGCAAATTTCTTTTTAGAAATTTGAGCTTTGAGATTAAGCGCGGTCAAATTTTAGCGATCCTGGGACTAAACGGTCAGGGCAAAAGCACGCTGATGTCGTGCATGATGGGCATTTTGGACCTCAAAGAGGGGCAGCTTTGCACTCAGGCGAAATTCGGCTTCCTACCGCAAAGCTTTAGCGTGGCGTTTGATTACAGCGTGCAAGACATCGTGGCGATGGGGCGCGTGCGCGATATTTCGCTATTTTCAAAGCCGAGCAAACGCGACATGCAGATCTGCCTGGACGCGCTTGAGAGCCTTGAAATTTCGCACCTAAAAAACAAGCGCTTCAACTCGCTCTCGGGCGGTCAAAAACAGCTCGTGCTCTTTGCCAGAGCGATCGCTAGCAAGAGCGAAATTTTATTTTTGGACGAGCCTGCCAGCGCGCTTGATATCAAAAACCAAGACCGCGTGCTAAGCCTCATCGTAAATTTAAAGCAAAAAAGTAGCGCCGGCATCGTTTTTACCACGCATCAGCCAAACCACGCCCTTGCGGTGGCGGACCGCACGCTCATTTTAAAAGACGATCTTAGCTACGTTTACGGGCTTAGCGCCGAGGTTTTAAATGAGGAAAATTTAAATGCGCTCTACCGCGTGCGGATGAAAACGGCGGAATTTGACGTTGCGGGCAAACAAATCCCCAGCATCACGCAAATTTTCAGCGCGCAGGTGAGATAAATGCCCGCGCTCTTTTGGTTTTAAATTTAACCACTGACAATAGATACGACGATAAATTTACAAAAAACGAAGATTATCCAAAATTTAGCGTCAAAATTTGGATAATCAAATTTACCGCAAATTTAACTCCAAACATTGTCTGATTTTAAATTTAAGCCGCCAAACCTCGTAAATTCGTCCTAAATTTAAGCTCAAATTTCTTGCTAAAAAGTTAAAATAATAATTTAACAATAAGCAAATTTAACCACAAAAATCAGCCGAATTCGACTCAAACAAATCAAAAATTTAAAAGGGAAAATTTGAAAATTTTAAACTCGGTTTCAAGCGCCTTTTCAAAAATGGCCGCAACGCCCGCAGGGGCCAGAAGGCTCGGTATTTGGGCTTCTGCGCTAATGGTGATATCTATTATTCTTTTCGGTAGGACGGAAATCTCCTTTTTGCATTCTTACTTTGATATTAGAGTCCTTAAAGTGATCTGCGAGATAGCCTCGCTAGCCCCGATATACGCGGCTTTCAGATGTATTACTTTGTATGCGGGCGGCGTCAAAATATGTGAACGTTTTACGCTATTTGCCGCGACTTACGGCATCATTTTGCTTTTAAACTTCTTTGCGCTCTTTATAGTGACGATATTTGCGGATGATTTTGATGCAAGAGTCGGCAAATTTACAGAGTTTTTATTTTCTCTGGTTTTATTGATATCTAGTTTCACGAGCTGGACGCTTTGCATTCCCGCCATATTTCTAATTTTAGCTATGTTTAAATTTACAAAGGTAGCGAATAATCTATTTTGGGGATACTGCACCATATTTGCCCTCCAAGCAGCACTATTGATACTTGAAAGGTTTGATTTTAAAGACTATAAAGAGGTGT
>JBHRQF010000275.1:0-2539 GCA_042645325.1 Campylobacter sp.
GCCGCTAGATGCGCGACGCCCGCGATATCCATGACCTCTTGCACGGAGCCGCTTGCCAGCATAGCAAATCCCGTCTGGCGACAGGCATAAATGTCCTGATGATCGCCAAAGATAGAAAGCGCCTGAGCCGCGATAGAGCGCGCGCTCACGTGAATGACGCCGGGTAGTAGCTGGCCTGCGATTTTGTACATATTCGGGATTTTTAGCAAAAGCCCTTGCGAAGCCGTATATGTCGTAGTTAGGGCGCCTACTTGCAGCGAGCCGTGCACGGTACCCGCAGCCCCGCCCTCGCTTTGCATTTCGACTACCTTAACCGGCATACCGAATAGATTTTTCTTGCCCTGAGCCGCCCACATATCGGTGTAGTCTGCCATCGGCGAGCTAGGAGTGATCGGGTAGATGCCCGCAACCTCCGTAAATGCGTAAGCCGCGTGCGCCGCAGCCTCGTTTCCGTCCATAGTTTTCATTATTTTAGCCATTTTTCCGCCTTAAATTTTCTTACGATTTTTAAAAATCTTTTATTATAGAGCTAAATTCCAAAATCTATCATTAATCCGCCGCTTTACATTTTCAAAAAAGATTAAATTTAATAATCCAAAGCATCAAATTTGAGCTACAATCAAAAAATATTTGACGGCCGATTTTTCTAAATTTGCTAAAATTTAGCCGCTAAATTTTAAAACAAAGAAGCTACGCGTAAAATTTTATCCGCTAGCCGCATTTTTCGCCCTATGTTTTTGCGTCGTGGCGGATGAAAATCGCGCAGGCGAAGCAAAACCCGCGACAGACTACCGCGAGGAGATGCGCCGCCTAGTCATCACCATCTCGCAGTACGGCAAAATTTGATAAAAACTTTATCGTCATCCCGCAAAACGGGCTTGAGCTCATTACCGAGGACGGCTCAGCTAGCGGCGAGCTGCAGCAGGGCTACCTACGCGAGGTCTCGGCCGTGGGCGCCGAGTCGCTGTTTTACGGATACCTGGGCGACGACGAGCCCGCTCTGGCCGACATAATCGAATATACGCTTGGGCTCTGCCGCCTCTACGCGCAAAACGGCGTGCGGGTGCTAGTTACACAGACTACTGCTCGGCTGCGAGCGATGTAGACGCCTCGTATTGGCGCAATAAAAAAACGGTTTTCTTTCTTTTGCGGCGGATAAAAGCAACCTAGCCGCCGTTCAAAAGTATCCAAGCGCCCAGTATAACGCAAACACCAAAGATATAAACACGGTTGCAGACGCCAAAAACTTTTTGTATCTGATTAACAGCGAAAAATTTTCTACAAAACTCCAGCTTATCGATACGCTCAAAAATATGGATTACGATATCATAATAACGGATCTATTTCACTTCGAAAAAGCCTACACTGCGTCCAAAATACGGGAGCTTAAAACAAAACATAACGGCGGAAAGCGGCTCGTGATCTGCTATATGAGCATAGGCGAAGCAGAGGATTATCGGTATTATTGGGATGGCGCCTGGAAAACCGGAAAGCTTGCCTGACTCATGGAGGAAAATCTGCGCTGGAAAGGAAATTATGTCATCAAATACTGGTATGCGGATTGGCAAAAAATAATTACGGGAAACGACGGCTCATATCAAAAAAAGATTCTCGACGCGGGTTTCGACGGCGTTTATCTTGATATAATCGATAAATTCGAGTACTTTAAAAAAGAAAGCGCACGCAGATAAGTCAAATTTGCCTTTTTGCTTGCGAGCTTGCCGCAAATTTGACTTAATTTTTGCCCCGCGAGCGGCTAAATTCTAACGCAACACGATAGAAAAAATAGTCGTTTAGTAAGCCTAGACATAGGCTTTGATCGTTAAATTTAACCGACACGGCCACAAGCCAAGCTCATCTACCTGCTATAAATTTAACCGCTTCAAATGCGTTTTGAAAGATCAAATTTGAATGCTCGCGCAAATCAGCCTCATTGCCATAGCCACAAACTAGCCCGACGCCCGCAATCCCGGCACGCTTCGCCGCTTCCAGATCCATCGTCGTATCGCCGATCATAAAGGCGTTCGCCTTATCTTGCGCGCTTGTGTTGCCTAGGCGCTCAAGGGCCCTATTTATGGGCTCAGGGTCGGGCTTCGGATTTACGACATCATCTCTGCCGATCACGGTTTTGATAAACTTCATAACGCCCAAATGCTCAAGCAAAATGACTGAAAATTTCGACGTTTTTGTCGTTACGACGCCCACGTCCGCAACCTCGCTAGCAAGCGCCAATGCGCCCGCCGCGCCCTCAAGTAGCGATGTTTGCTCCAAAAAAATCTGCTCGTATCGCGCCTTGTACGCTGCGATATAATCGGGTACGAGATGCGTCGGAGCGCCAAGCCCGGCAAATATAAAATCAAGCGGATGGCCGACTAGAGCTTTGACGGCCTCAGGGTTTGGCGTGGGTTCGCCATGAGCGCGAAACGCCGCACCGAATCCATCAAGAATTGCGGGCGTCGAGTCGATAAGCGTACCGTCAAGGTCAAAAAGTATGGTTTTTTTCATCTTGCTTCTTTCGTTTTTTTTGATTGTACTACCA
>JBHRQF010000276.1:0-2529 GCA_042645325.1 Campylobacter sp.
TTTTTTAAATTTGCGTTTTTGCGGTACGGGTCTTGGTGGCTCAAATTTGCAAATTTGAACGTAAAACGATAAGGCGAAGTATTTTGAGATGATTTTTGGGGTTTTGAAGTTAAAATTTGACGAAGATAAGGCATGTAGCCTATCGAGTCAAATTTTAACAAAATCCGCAAAAAGCGCTCAAAAGACGAGCCGCTTTTAAATTTTAACGGCCAAACTCACGCTAAATATCCCATCCCCATCTATCCACTCTTTTACTTTTTTAAATCCCGCATTTGCCACGAGCTGATCCATCTCGGCCTGACTGCGGCGGCGCATGATCCACGCGGCGCCCTGTCTGTGGCTAGATAGAGCGCGCGCGATCATCTCAAGCTGCGGGTGCCACGGCTGATTGGTGTAGATGAGGCAGCCGCCGCTTCTTACGCTGCTTGAAAAGCCTTGTAGCGCGGTGCGCACGACCGAGTTATCCGGGAAGAGCTCAAACAGCCCCGACACGACGCCAAGCGTATATGCGCCCTGCAGACCCTCGTAGCTAGCAGCTTCGAACGCATTTACCTGCGTAAAGCTCGCGATGTCCTCTAGGCCGCGCTCTTTTATCATTTCGCTACCGGCTTTTACGTTTATGTCGCTGTAGTCGCGCAGCGTTATGCGCTCAAATTTATGCCCCTGCGCGGCGTCTAGTATGTATCTGCCGTGCCCAGAGGCGATGTCGAGCAGTCGTAGTGGCTCGCCGCGCTCCTGTAGCTTTGCTACGGCTTGATCGATAGCTAGCTTGATATTTCGCTTGCGCTCTCTGATACCGCGCCAGCCGATGGCGTTTAGGTAAAATTTGTCGATAAATTTAAAAAATTTATTCGCCCCTTGCGGTTCGTTTCGGTAGACATAGTCAAGCGTACTGCCGCTATCATAGCCCGTGTTTTCGCCGATCTTTAGCCCGCCGACCCACGGCGAAACCGCCTGCATAAATATCCGCTGAAATTTAAATCGCAAATTTTTCGGGCTAAATCTCGGTAGCGGCGTAGCTAGCCTATCGGCCTCCTCGCGGCTAAAGCCGTATTCGTCCGCGTGCGTGCAGTCTACCTCGCTAAAAGGCGCGCTAAACCTCTCGCCGACGAACTCGCGCACGATCTCAAACGCCCTCTCCCGCTCGCTTTCGCCCAGCGTATCGTGGTAAAATCCGTCTAAAATCTCGCGCCTTTTTACGCGTGCGCCAAGAGCGTTGTAAAACTCGTGCTGCGGGGCATGCTCCACGACCCAGTCATCGCCCGAGATCAGCAGCAGCGTAGGCGTCGTGATAGCCGCAGCGTCCGAAACCACGCGCTGTGCCGCTTCGTAAAGCCCAAGCAGTATGCGCACCGAGATCGCGCGAGTGATGAGCGCATCGGCGTCGTAGCTGGCCTGACGCTGTTTGTCGTGCGTGAGATAGTGCGCCTTGACGTAGCTGTTTACGAAAAAATTTCCGCGCGAGGAGTAGAGCGCCTTTAGCCCCGCCCTAGCAAACGGCACGTAAAGCTTCACGCTAAACGCGGGACTTGCCAGCACCGCGCAGCGAACGCGCACAGCGTAGTCGTGCAACCACGCCGAGACCAGCACGGCGCCCACGCTCTGGGCTATCACGGCTAGATTTTGCGTCTCAAAGCCAAATCTCTGCTCGATGTGCGCCACAAACTCGTCCACGTCGGCGATGAGACGGCCGATACTTGGTGCGTCGCCCCGCTCGCCCTCGCTCCTGCCGTGTCCGCGTTGATCCCACGCAAAATAGCTAAAACTCTCGTCCGCTAGCCCGTCCGCCACGTGCGTCGTCCTGCCCGAGTGTTCGTGTCCGCGGTGAAATATCGCTACGGCTTTGGCATTCGGCGCGGCTTTAAATTTGAGATTTTGCTCGGCGTTTTCGCTCAAATTTGACGCGCCGCATTTGCTAGCTTCGTTTAAATTTGAGTCCGAGTTTTCGCCGCCGTTTGGTAAATTTTGCCCCTCAAATTTACCTTCGCCGCTTGAGCCTAGCTCCGCATTTTCATCAGCGCCGTCTGCTTGCTCGCTAGCCAAATTTGACATTTCGTTTGCGGCCCCGGCGCCCAAATTTGACCCGTCAAATTTATCGTCCTCGCTCAAATTTATTTCGACTGCGCCCGGGTTTTCGCACGCCACGTCGCTAGCAAGGCGGTATCTGTAAAATATCCTCGCCCCGTCGCTGGTTATAAAGTAGCTCTCTTTAAACTCCATTTTTTGCCTTTCTTGCTTAAATTTATCGATTTTTCTACTTATTTTATCCTAAAGTGCCCCGTTATCTCGTAAGCATTTAGCACGTCCTCTTCCTGCGCGCCAAGCCCGATATTATGGATCACGAGCGGGGTTTTGCCGCCGGCAAATTTATCCGAAACTATGCCGATATGAGGTCTGCCGTTATCCAGCCGCCACGTCACGATATCGCCCGCCTCAAACTCGCCCTTCGCTTCGTAGCCTTTGCGTTTTAGATAGATGGCGATGTTTGGTACGCGGCGATGATCGATGTTTTTGTCGGTTTTTTTCGCG
>JBHRQF010000277.1:0-2516 GCA_042645325.1 Campylobacter sp.
TGCTTAAACTGCGGCAAATTTAATCATGTTTTCAAATTTGCAAAATACAAAGATATTTGAATTTAACGCTCTGCCGTAAATTTAAATATCTTTTAAAATTTCATCCACTATTTTTCGTGCGCCGTCACTATCTATCTGTTTGGAAAGCTTGCATGAAATTTGCGCTATATCCATCTCATTTATCAAATTTAGCATCTCGTCTGCATCGATATCGCCATCTTTTTGAAAGCAAAATTTGGCCAAATTTTGATCTACGAGAAATTTAGCATTAAAGACCTGATGGTTATTTGCGGCGTGAGGGTAAGGTACGAATACGCTAGGCAGCGCGTTTGCTGTGAGCTCCCACAGCGTGCCAGCCCCTGCGCGGCTTATCGCTAGATCGGCGCGGCTCATCTTAAGCTCTATTTTAGGATCAAAGTCAAAAAGCTCGAGTTCATCGCTAGTAAGGCCTAGTTTTTCGTACTCCTCTTGCAAACTCTCAAGCGAGTTTTTGCCGCATTGATGGATGATTTTTACGCCTTTTTGTTTGAATACTGGAGCTAGCTTTAAAGCTAGCGAATTTATCGCCGCCGCACCTTGCGAACCGCCTAAAAATATCACCGTTTTTAGCTCGCTGCGAAGCCTAGCCGCATTAAAAAATCTCTCCGCGACGGGATAGCTAAAAACGGGCTTAAAATATGAGCTAAAAAAGCCTTTTGCAAGCGGTTTTAAGAGCTTATTTAGGTTGCCGATCACAGCATTTTGCTCGTGGATAAAAAGAGGCGTGCGTGAGATGATCGCCCCAAATGCCGCAGGCGCAGCACTGTACCCGCCTACGCTAACGACGGCTTTTACGCCTTGAGTCTTAAAAATTTTGCGGCATTTAAAGGCTAAATTTAGGATATTAAAAAGCGAAAAAAGCTTGCCTACCCCCTTTTTGTTTACCACGCCGCTGCTGGGCAGGAAAAATTTCTCGCTAAATGCAGCGTCGTTTTCAAACCACATCTTGTCCTGGCCGCTACTAGACCCCACAAATATCGTCCTGCATCCGCGCGAAACTAGCTCCTCGTTCAGAGCTTTTGCGACGGCTAGATGTCCGCCCGTACCGCCGCCGCAGATAACGATAGTGCCGTTTTGCAGACTGCTTAGAGCTTTGTTTTGAGCTTCGTCGCTAGTCAAATTTGATGGTGAAATTTCAGCCGAATTTTGCTCTTTGTCTTTTAAATTTTCAGGCGTCAAATTTTACTCCTTGCCGTTTAAATTTGGAGTGCTCAAATTTGCCTTACCATGCCGCAAGTCAAATTTAAGCTCAATCTTTTACTTTTTTACTCACCATCAGCACCATGCCGACCCCTATGCAAAGCGCTAGGATCGAGCTGCCGCCGTAGCTTAGAAACGGTACGGCGATGCCTTTGATAGGCGTGATCGAGGTGATGCCGTATGAGTTCATGATAAACGAAAATGAGATAAGAAGCCCGACGCCGAGCGTAAATAGGTGGTAGACTTTGTTTTCGCTCCTTGACGAGACGCGAAAGATGCGAAAAAGCAAAATCAAAAGAAGCGACGTGATGATAAGTATCCCCAGTACCCCGACCTCCTCGGCGATACCGGCAAGTACAAAGTCTGTGTGCACTTCGCTCAAAAATCCGAGCTTAAACACGCCGGCTCCCAGCCCCTCGCCGAAAAACCCGCCGTGCTTTATGGCATTTAGCGAGTGGGAGATCTGGTAGGGCTCCGGTACGCCCTCGACGCGAAACATATTTGCCATATTTTCTGGCATAAGCGAAAGGACCATATTTTGCACCGTGCCCCACCACGATTTTATGCGTAAAATACGGTGTTCCGACGTAAAAATAGCCACGATAGCAAGCACCGAAGCGCCCGCCATGCCGATGATGAAAAGCCGCTTGCTAGTGCCGGCAAAAAGCATCATAACTATGAGCGTAAGCGCCAAAACGACGACTTGACCGAGGTCGTTTTGAAGGATGGCAATGAGATAAACGGCTATCAAAAACAAAAACATATAAGGCAAAATGAGCTTAAATTCCTGCTTTAGGCTCTTTTTGCTACCGTCGATCTTGCGTGCAAAACTCCATGCCAAAAAGTAAACGAAACCGATCTTAAAAAACTCAACAGGCGCTAGAGAAAAGCCCGGCAAGCGTATCCAGCGCTTTGCGCCGCCCGCATCGGTAACCAGCGAGCTAGGTAGCGCGTGCATAGCTCCCATCGCGATAGCGCAAAATCCAAACAGACAAAAGCCGATCCAGACCATGGATTTATCAGGGTCAAGCCGCGAAATGCCCCACATCAAAAATATCCCGATCGCCCCCACAACAAGCTGTCTGATAAAAAAATGATAAGGCTCGTAGTTGAAGAAAAGCACGGTAAAAACGGGCAAGGATAGCGAAAAAACGATACCTATAGCAATGAGCGCGACGCAAGAGTAAAATATCCACTTATCCGCCTGCATTTTTCCCTTTCCCGAGTTAAATTTAAAGGCCGATTTTACTTAACTATGACTTACAAAGATGTTAATC
>JBHRQF010000278.1:0-2503 GCA_042645325.1 Campylobacter sp.
GATGAAAGAATTTCCTAAAAAAATGATATTTTTTACGTAAATCGAGCCGGTAATTTTTTAAAATTCAACCGTGTTTAAATTTTGTTATTTTAGCTTTTTTATCCATAAATTCAGTTTAAAAACTAACGCGTTTGTAAAAGCGGCTTTAAGCTTTTATTTTGTTTGTTTTGGATAAAATCAGCAGAAATTTTTATTTTTAAGGAAACAGATATGTCAATAGTATGTGCAATAACAGGTAAAGGTCCGATGGTAGGCAACAACGTCAGCCACGCCAAAAACAGAACAAAAAGAAGGTTTTTACCAAACCTAAGAACCATCCGCGTTACGCTAGAGGACGGCACTACGAGAAAGATCAAAGTAGCTGCTTCTACGCTAAGAACAATGAGAAAACAGTCACGCTAAATTTACCGCAAATTTGAGGAGTTGTCTTTGTTTAGAAAGATTTTAAAATTCCTCAACTGGTCAAGTTCCGCCAAACCTCAAATTAGTCTTAATACCGAACTTTACGAACAACTTCGCCCGTTTCGCTTACCGCTCATCTTGGTCGTTTTGATGATGATGGTCGGGGCTATGGGCTATGTCACGATCGATAATTTTAGCCTGATAGACGCGATTTATCAGGCTGGTATGACTTTTACGACCGTCGGTTTTACCGAGGTCGCACCTATTTCTCCGGCCGGCCGGATTTTTACTATCACTTTTATTTTGCTAGGCTTTGCCGTTTTTACGTTTTCTACGGGTTTGATGCTCGAAGTTTTAAAAAAAGGCGCGCTCGTAGCGATCATAAAGGAAAGACGAATGTTATATAAAATCGCAAGGTTAAAAAACCACTTTGTCATCTGCTATCACAACCAATACACAATGGAATTAAGCCGCGAATTTAGGGAAAATCACATCCCATTTATCGTTATCGATCCGCGCGAGGATCTGCCGGAAATCGCGGAAAAATACAAGTATCCATACTATATCGTCTCTCAGCCGCACACGCAAACGGCGCTTTTAAAGACGCATTTTTCAAGCGCAAAAGGCATGATCACGCTAAGTCCAAACATCGCCGATAACATCGCCCTTATCGCCACCGTGAGGCTATATGAAAAAGAAATCGGGCGCAAAAAGCCGTATTTTATAATGACAAACTCCGATAACCAAGACGATACCGAGCGCCTAAAAAAGCTCGGCGCAAACAGCGTCGTGAGCCCGTCAAAACTCGTCGCCCAGCGCCTTAGTGCGATGAGCGTACGTCCGGATATGGAAAATTTGCTCGAGCAGTTTTTGTATAAGCAAGACTCGCCGATCGACATCGAGGAGATATTGGTGCCTGATTATTCGTGGGTGCGCTTTAAACGCCTAAAAGAAACTAACCTGCGAAACATAACAAACGCCGACGTCGTTGGCATCAAAGACGTAAATAACAAATTTATCCCGATGCCAAAGGGCGATACGCTGATAGGCACAGGTACGAAGCTGCTTGTTATCGGCACCGGCGAGTCGATACGCCTAACCAAACGCGTCATAAAAAGCAAGCATAAGCCAGAAGAGCTAAAGTACGTTTAAATTTGAGCTTTGCACGGTAAATTTACGTTGCAAGATCACTGTAAATTTAACGCTAAAACAATTCATCGGTGCCATAAAATTTGATAAATTTAACCTGGCTTAGGCTAGGCAAAATTTGTCAAACAGCCCAAATAAAGCGCATTTTTAACCCGCTCTTAAAATAATATTCGCTAAAATTAAATTAAAATTTAATCCATCAAAGGAGCAAATATGTTTCATGAAGACAGAGAGCTTATAACCAAGCTAAAAGGCGCGAATGCGAGATTTACGTCGCTTTTCGACAAACACAACGACCTAGACGAAAAGATCGCAGAGATGCAAAAAGGCAATGTCTATAACGATGCCGAAGTGGATGCTCTAAAACGCGAAAAACTCAGACTAAAAGACGAAATTTACGCCTTTTTAGCCGAGTATAAAAAAGAAAACAATCTTTAATTTAATAGCGGCGGACGATTTGCGCCGCCGTTTTTCTGCCTCAAATCCTCTCAAATTTTTATCTTTGATTAGTTGCAAATCGCGCCGAATTTAATTCAAAATTAGAATGTAAAATCGCTCCAAAAATACCAAATTTGACGTCAAAATATAAATTTGTTTTCAAATTTACAACGCGGCTACATCGAAATCTTTTTGAGTACCCAAAAAACCGTCATCCCGACGCACAAAATAATAACCGCCCAAATATAATCCATCTTTTTCCCTTGCCTATTTTTGCCGAAGCTTAATTTGTTTTTCGTTTATTATAACACAAACTTACGGCTTTTCGGAAAGGCCGTGATTTAAGATAAAATTCGCTAAAATTTATAAAACGTTAAAAAGGATCGAAAATGGATGAGATAAAGAGTGTTTTTATCAACCGTGAGCTTAGTTGGTTGCGCTTTAACTCGCGCGTTTTAGCCCAGTGTGAAAAGGCGTTGCCGCCGCTTGAAAAGCTAAAATTTATCGCGATTTA
>JBHRQF010000279.1:0-2474 GCA_042645325.1 Campylobacter sp.
CTAAAAAACGGCTTTGCTTACGAGATCGCGGGCGACGGCATCTACTTTGACACCGCAAAAGACGCGGAGTATCTAAGCCTGAGCGGTAAATTTGACACCGAGGCAAACGTCGCTCGCGTCGAGTCAAATTTACAAAAAGAGGACAAAAAAGACTTCGTGCTATGGAAATTTGATGAGAAATGGTACGAAAGTCCGTTTGGCCGCGGTCGGCCCGGCTGGCACACCGAGTGCGTCGCGATGATAAAAAAGCACCTATCTAGCGGGGAAAAATTTGAGATCGATATCCATGCGGGCGGGCTTGATTTGCTATTTCCTCATCACGAAAACGAGGCCGCGCAGTGTCGCTGCGCCGAGCGCAAGAGCCTGGCTAAATACTGGCTACACAACGGCTTTATCCAAGTAAATAACGAAAAAATGAGCAAGAGCCTCGGAAATAGCTTTTTTATGAGAGACGCGCTAGAGCGAAATTTGGGCGAGGCGGTGAGATTTTATCTGATTTCTAGTCACTACAGAGCGAATTTTAACTTTAGCGAAGACGATCTAAACGCCGCAAAAAAGCGCCTGGATAAAATTTACCGCCTAAAAAAACGAGTTTTGGGCGCGGTAGCAAATTTGAACGCGAACGATAAACTTAAAAGCGAATTTATGTCCGCGATGGGAGACGATCTAAACACCTCAAAAGCGCTTGCTTGCGTAGACGAGTTTGTCCGCAGCGCAAACGACGAGCTAGACGCAAACCCGAAAGATAAAGCCAAAAAAGGCGAAATCGCGGCAAATTTGGAGCTAATAGCGCGCGTGCTAGGCATCTTGCAAGTGGACGTGTTTGAGTATTTTCAGTTTGGAGTGAGCGACGAAAAGCGAGCCTACATCGAGGATCTGATAAACCAAAGAAACGAAGCCAAAAAAGCCAAAAACTACGAGCTATCGGATAAAATCCGCGATATGCTAGCCGCAAACAGCATCAGCCTCATGGATACGCCAAACGGCTGCATGTGGGAAAAGATATGAAGCAGATGAGCTTAAAAGAGGTCTTGCGGCGGTTTGCGCCCTATTTTAGGGATTATATTTCGTATTTTATCATCGCGATCGCCGGCATGCTGATGGCTAGCGGCGGCACTGCCGCGTCGGCGTGGGTGATCGAGCCCGTGCTAAATAAAATTTTTATCGAAAAAAACAAAGACCTGCTTTATCTTTTGCCCTACGCCATCATAGCGATTTACTTTTTAAAGGGGCTTGGGACGTTTTTGCAGGCCTATTTTACGGCGTATATCGGGCAGGATATCGTTAGGAGATTTCGCGAAAAGCTACTAAAAAACTTGCTAAATTTGGATATGAAGTTTTTTAACGACTACCGCACGGGCGAGCTAATAAGCCGAAATATCAACGACATCGACCGCATCAGAAGCATCGTTAGCTCCATGATCCCAGAGCTCATCCGCGAGGCTATCACGATCGTCGGGCTACTTTGCGTCGTGCTTTATCAGAGCCTTCAGCTTGCGTTTTTTGCGCTAGTTATCATGCCAGCAGCCGTCTATCCGCTCTCAAGACTCGCAAAAAAGATGAAAAAAATCTCCCGCGCCTCGCAGGAAAAAACTTCCGACATCAGCTCTAAGCTGAGCGAAATTTTTACCAATATCGAAATCATCAAAGCAAACAACGCGCAGGAGTTTGAGCACGCCAAATTTACCGAAGAAAACGCTAAATTTTTCAAGCTAAATTTAAAAAGCGTAAAAGTAAACGAAATGGTAAGCCCGATGATGGAAATTTTTGGCTCCGTAGGCGTCGCGGCGGTCGTCATCATCGGCGGCAAAGAGGTCATAGACGGAAATTTGACGATGGGAAGCTTCTTTTCGTTCCTAACCGCGCTTTTCATGCTTTACACGCCTATTAAACGCATTTCAGGCCTTTATAACAAGATGCAAGACGCTGTGGTCGCGGCAGAGCGAACCTTTGAGCTCCTTGATAAAGAGCCTCAAATTTTAAGCGGCGACAAACCCGTGCCGGCTGAAATAAATTTGATAAATTTTAAAGACGTCAGGCTAAACTACGACGATAAAGAGGTGCTAAAAGGTATAAATCTAAGCGCGAGCAAATCTCAAACCATCGCGCTCGTGGGCAGTAGCGGCGGCGGAAAAAGCTCAATTGTAAATCTACTCATGAGATTTTACGACGCAAACGGCGGATCGATCGAGATAAACGGAGAAAATATCAAAAATTTTGACCTCGGTTCGCTTAGGCAAAATATCGGCCTAGTGACCCAGCGCGTCTATATCTTTAACGACACGGTCGCAAACAACGTAGCCTACGGCCGCGAATACGACGAAGCCAAGGTGCAGCTCGCGCTAAAAACTGCAAATGCGTATGATTTCGTGTCAAATTTACCCGAGGGCGCGCAGACCGTTTTAAATGAATTTGGCACCAATCTCTCAGGCGGCCAGCGTCAGCGCATCGCCATCGCCCGCGCGCTCTACGAC
>JBHRQF010000280.1:0-2442 GCA_042645325.1 Campylobacter sp.
TAAATTTGATAAATTTTGATTTTCCGATATTTTTTATGATTTTATTTTGCGTTTTTTTAAGGCTTTTGCCGCTTAAATTTTGCGATTTTAGAAATTCGGCCAGGCTCGTCCATTTGCCCTCGTTTTCAGGCTTGCTCTCAACGAATTCGACGTCGATGGGGGCTACGTATTCGCCGTTTTGACGGGCTAGCAGCGGTCGCTCGAGCATACTTAAAAACCCTCTTAGCTTCTCGTCTCTTTCACGGTAAATTTGAGCTATTTCGGATTTATTATTTAGTAAAATTTGCTCTTTTTCGCGAAAAAGCCTCTCTTTGTCAGCTTGCAAATTTTGATTTTGTTCTTTTAGTTCGCTAATTTGCGAGAGTAGAAATTCGTTCACATCAAATTCGCCCGCTTTCGCAGCTTTTTTTGACTCCGAGCTTTTAGCGGATTTTGAAGTTTTAGGCGCTGATTTGGGTGCGGCTTGGGGCTCATGGCCTTCTAAAACCACGTATTTTACGCCGTCTTTTTCAAAGGTCTTTAGCGTTCCGCGACGAATGCGGTTGTAGACGGCTTCCTTGGTTACGCCTAAGATTTCCGCGGCCTCGCTCACGGGCACTTTGGACATATTTTTCCTTTGATCGTTAAATTTGGCGTAGATTATGGCAAATTTTGGCTTTGATGCGAGTTAAACGGGAGTTTGAAAAAAGAAAAGGCCGCCGAAGCGACCCTTTTGGTTAGAGCTTTGACTCGTAGCGTCTAAGCATATATAGACGTTTAAGCATTTTCTTGCGAGCCGCGATTTTTTGTTTTTTGCGGATCTCGGTCATAGGCTCAAAAAAGCGTCTTGCGCGAACTTCAGTCACGACAAGGTTCCTGTCGGTTTGCTTTTTGAACTTTCTGTAAGCTTCGTCAAAAGACTCGTTAGGATGTACCTTAATACCAGGCAACGTCCTCACCACCTTTCAATTAAAATAGACGGCGATTATAGCAGAAATTTAGTAAATTTGAGAATTTATAAAAAATTAATTGCATTAAAACTATAATCCATCAAAAATTATCACTACTTTGTAATCAGGACGAATTATGACTAAAGAAGAGTATAAAAATTATTTCAAATTTGCCGGCAAACGCTATATTGCCTACATCCTGCTAACCTGTACCGCGCTGATTTTACCTTTTATAACTATCGGCGGAAATCATTTTTTTTTACTGAGCTTTGAGCGCAGTGAGCTGCATCTGTTTTTTGCCAAATTTAACGTCCAAGAGCTGTTTTTAATGCCTTTCGTGCTCATCATTTTTTTTATTTTTATATTTTTTATGACGAATTTAGGCGGCCGCGTCTGGTGCGGCTGGAGCTGCCCGCAGACGATATTTCGCGCGATCTACCGCGACCTTATACAAACTAAAATTTTAAAAATCCGCAAAAGCGTCTCAAATAAACAAACAATCGCCGATGGCAGCGCTAAAAAGGCGCTAGCAGTCGCGATATGGAGCGTTTTAGCCTTTGTTGCGGCGGCGAATTTTCTCTGGTTTTTCGTCCCGCCGCAGGACTTTTTCGCTCAAATTTCAGACCCGGCCGAACATAAAATTTTACTCGGAGCGTGGCTTGTTATCGCTGCATTTTTGATATTTGACGTAGCGTTTTTGGGCGAAAATTTTTGCGTTTACATCTGCCCGTACGCCAGAGTGCAGTCCGTGATGATCGATGCCGATAGCATGCAGGTGATCTACGACGAGACGCGCGGCGGTAAAATTTTTCAGGGACAAACCAAACTCTGGAAAAAACCGCCCGAACCGCAAAACGAGTGCACCGGCTGCGAAGCCTGCGTGAAAATTTGCCCGACGCACATCGACATCAGAAAAGGCATGCAGCTAGAGTGCATAAACTGCCTGGAATGCGTCGATGCGTGCACAAAAACGATGTCTGGGCTAAATTTACCTAGTCTAATTAGCTGGACGAGCTCAAATTCGCTAAAAACCAAGCAAAAAGTGCGGTATCTGCGCTTTAAAACCATCGGTTACTGCGCCGCCATCGCTATCGCCGCGACCGCGCTAACGCTAATGAGCGCCAAAAAAGAGAGCATGCTGCTAAATATCAACCGCACGAGCGAGCTGTATAAAGTAAATAAAAGCGGCGAGATCGAAAACGCTTACGTGTTTTTGTTTGAAAACACCGACGCGCACGCGCATGAGTTTTACTTTGACGTTAGCGCGGACAAAGCTAAAGCGCCGATAAAAATCGAGCGCCCGAAGGCTCAAATTTTGCTAAAAGCTGGCGAAAAAAGGAAGGTCGTAGTCGTGCTAAGCGCGCCTAAAACGGCATTTGCCGGCACAAACGAGCAAACGACGAAGATAGAAATCTCCGCCTACGCCGCGGATAACAAAGAAAAAATAAATGTTAAAAGACGGACGATTTTCGCCCATCCAAGTGAGTAAAAAATTATTTTTTTATAGTATAAT
>JBHRQF010000281.1:0-2435 GCA_042645325.1 Campylobacter sp.
GATATGGCAGCGCGACGTTTAGCAGTAGCTGTGCACCCGTTTTTTTGATTAAATTTACGACCGCGTCGGTGTCGTCCGCGTCGATCTGCGCGGTATCGATCTGCACGCCTAGGCGGTCTTTGATAAACTTAGCGATCGCGTCGCACTTGCTTTTTGTGCGGCTTGCAAGGGTGATCTTGCTAAAAACGTCCGCGTTCATCGCGCATTTTACGGTCGCGACTTGGCTCACGCCGCCCGCGCCTATGATTAAGATATTTGACATTTTGGCTCCTTTAAATTTTAGTGATTTTATCCAAAGCTTATATAAAATTTGCTTTTAGTAGTTACAATAGCGCGAAATTTTAAAGGAATTTTATGCGTAAAATTTTAATTTTTCTGCTTCCGATTTGGCTGTTTGGGATGAGTTGCGAAGAGGCGATGCAGCGCAGCATAGATGAGTTTATAAAGCCTGATCGCGATGCCACCGCTACGTCGATAGTGGGCGAAAAAGCCGCTCAAATTTGCCTGGCTGAGTACGGCGAAGTGCATGAAAACACTATAATGGCGCTAAATAACGCAGGCGCATTTTTTATGCTAGCGAGTGAGCCGCAAAAGGCGCTCGCAGCCTACGAACGGTCGCTAAAAATTTTACAAAAAGGGTTCGGCAAAGAGCACAAAGCACTAGCAAAGCCCTATCACGGCGTAGCTATCGCACAGTCGGCATTAGGGAGATACGATGAAGCGATAGCGAATTTCGGCGCGGCGATCAGATGCTATGAGCTAGGCGGCGAGAAGATGCAAAAAGATCTGATGAGCTGCTACGCGGGGTTTGGCGATACGCTCTATAAAATGGGCGATTTTAACGGCGCATACGTAAAACACGCCGTCGCGTTTAGAATTTACGAAGAGGTTTTCGGCGCTGATAGCGTAAATTTGCTGCAAGCCAAGTATTATGCGCTGATGGCGGGAGATCTGGCGGGTCTTGGCAATAAAACGGAGGCTCTGCAAAACTACGAAAAAGCCCTTAAAGTCGCGAATAAAATTTTAGAAAAAAACGGCGACAAGCATGCAAAAAGCCTAAAAGCAGAGGTGGAGGCAAAGATAAAAGAGTTGTAAATTTAGCGATTAAATCTTGAGGCGGGCTAAATTTACGGCTCAAATTTGGCCAAGTCGTCGCTACTCGGCATTTAACTGCTTTGCCAAATTTGCCGCACAGGCAAACGCAAAATGCAGGTTGTACCCGCCGAGCATCCCCGTCACGTTTAAGACTTCGCCGATAAAGTAAAGCCCGCTAGTACCGTTATGCTCACAGTTTGCGTCTAGCGCGTCCGTGTCTACGCCGCCTTTTGTGACTTCGGCTCGCTCGAAGCCAAACGTGCCCGCAGGCGCAAATTTGTACGCAAATAGCCGCGAGATTTTCGCCGTTTCGTCCGCTTGATACTCGCAGTAAGGTTTGTCGCTAAGCCCCGCAGCATGCAGAAACTCGAGCGTAAATCGCCTAGGTAGCGGCAGGACGGTGCTGAGCTGTTTTTTGCTTTTTTGAGCGGTTTCGATGCTAAAATTCGGGCAAAAATTTATCGCGATCAAGCCTTTTTGCCAAAAAAGCGAAGCGTTTAGCACGGCCGGACCGCTTATGCCTTTGTGCGTGAAAAGTATGTCGCCTGCAAATTTGCGCGGCATTTTTTGCTCGCGGTTTGCGGCGTTTTTATTTGCGCAAGCTACGCTAATCTCGGCAGGAAAGCAAACTCCGCTTAGATTTTTAAACCAAAATTCCTCTTTTTGCACGGTAAATCCCACGAGCGCGGGTGTGGGCTGGATGACTTTGACGCCGAAGCTTTGCGCTATTTCGTAGCCGATGTTGCTGGCGCCCAGGCTTTTGTAGCTTAGTCCGCCGCTAGCTACGACGAGATTTTGGGCGTAAAATTTATCTCCGTTTTCGGCGACGACTTCAAAAATTTCAGTCTGTTCGGATTTGCAATCTTGCAAATTTTCGCTATTAAATTTTGCTTCTTTTGCAAGAGAAGCATCCAAAATTTCTCCGTTTTCATCGGTCAAAATTTTTCTAGCGCCCTTTACGCAAACACCGCAAAATATTTGTGCTCCGCTTTGTCTAGCGCGCTTTAAAAGCACGGCCAAAACGTCTTTGGCACCGCTTTCGCAGAAAAACTGATTTTGCTTTTGCTCGTTAAATTTTAACTCGCCAAAAAATTTTAAAACGTCTTTGAAGTCTAGGTTTTTTAGGATATTTTTGACGAAATCCGCGTCGCCGAGGTAGTTTGACGCGTCTATGCGGCGGTTTGTGACGTTGCACCTGCCGCCGCCGCTAGCTAATATTTTCTTGCCCGGAGTTGCGTTTTTTTCGAGTACGGCGACGCTTTTACCGCGTAAATTCGCCGCCAAAAATAGTCCTACCGCGCCCGCTCCGATTATCAAAACGTCGTAAATTTTGTAAATTT
>JBHRQF010000282.1:0-2421 GCA_042645325.1 Campylobacter sp.
ATGCTTTGGAATAGTGTTTTTTGTAATTAGTTATGCGTGTTTTTGTTATTAGGTGGATATTTAGTTGGTATTGAGATTGTACCTGGATTGAGGCTAAAATTTTATTCCAATACCATTACCATTTTGTTTATTTTTATATAAGGCTTTAAAGGCAACTAAAAGAGTCAAATAAGCCAATGAGAATTTAGTAGGTTTAATGGCTTTGTGGGCTGATTATATCAACCTTAAGGAATTGATAGATTAGCGTTTAAGCATTTCTCTATAAGTATGGTGACCCTTACGAGAATCGAACTCGTGTTACCAACGTGAGAGGCTGGTGTCCTAACCGCTAGACGAAAGGGCCAACAATGATAAAATAAATTGTGGTGCCCCGTGTAGGGCTCGAACCTACGACCCCATCATTAAGAGTGATATGCTCTACCAACTGAGCTAACGAGGCAAATGGCGCAGCGGACGGGGCTCGAACCCGCGACCTCCGCCGTGACAGGGCGGCATTCTAACCATCTGAACTACCGCTGCACCTAAAATGGTGGTCGCTATAAGACTCGAACTTATGACATCCACCTTGTAAGGGTGGCGCTCTACCAACTGAGCTAAGCGACCCAAATTTAACAAAAATAAATGGTGTCCTGTGCTGGACTCGAACCAGCGACCCCTTCATTAAAAGTGAAATGCTCTACCGACTGAGCTAACAAGACATTTTTCAAAAAACGAAACGTGATTATATATAAAAAAGGCTGATTTGTCAAGACAAAAAGCCGCTGTTTTTCAAATTTAGCCGCAAATTTGTTTTAATTTAACAAATTTTGCGTTCGTTAAAATCACGGAAAAAGTCAAATTTGATCCAAATTTAAAAGGTCAAATTTGACCGAAAAACTAAAAAGGGATTTTGCAATCCCTTAAATTTAGCAAGAAAAGCAGGTTTTAAACTCGTACGGAGTAGGTCGCGCTTCGTACGGCCATACTTGACTCTCGAATTTATAATGCTGATACGCGTTTATAAACGTCGGAGTCATGATCGGATGCAGATATTCGTTGTCGCGAATTAATGCCTCTAAGCTACCCCTTAACGTATGTGGGAGCTGCTCGATACCGCGCTCGCGGATTTCATCTAGGTGCAGTTTAAATAAATTTTCATCCATCGGACCGACCGGTTCCATCTTGTGTTTTACGCCGTCAAGTCCCGCCATCAGCATCGCTGAAAAAGCTAAATATGGGTTTGCCGTACCGTCAGGGAAGCGCATTTCGGCGCGGACCGATTTTTCTCCCGAGCCGTATGGGATGCGGATCGAGGCGGAGCGATTTTGGCTAGAATACGTTAGGATAGAAGGCGCTTCAAAGCCCGGTATTAGGCGTTTGTAGCTGTTTGTACTCGGGTTTGTAAACGCCGCTACGCTCCTTGCGTGTTTTAGGATTCCGCCGATATACCAGCGCGCAAAATCGCTTAAATTTGCGTATTTTCCTTCGCCGTAGAATAAGTTTTTGCCGTCTTTCCACACCGACTGATGCACGTGCATGCCGCTACCGTTGTCGCCGTAGAGCGGTTTTGGCATAAACGTCGCCGTTTTTCCGTTTAGGTGAGCGACCATTTTGACGATGTATTTGTAAATTTGCACGTTGTCGGCAGCCTCAAGAAGGGTTCCAAATTTAACTCCCAGCTCGCCTTGTCCTTGCGCGACCTCGTGGTGTCCTAGCATGACTTCAAGGCCTACTTGCTCTAAAACCTGCATCATCTCGGCGCGCAGATCGACCATGCTATCGGTCGGTTGCGTCATCAGGTAGCCGCCTTTTCTTCTTGGGCGGTGGCCTGTGTTGTAGCTGTCTTTAAAGTCCCTAGCGTCGTTCCACTCGCCTTCTTCGCTGTCTACTTCAAACATCGCGCAGTTTGGGCTATCTACTATTTTTACGTTATCAAATATAAAAAACTCGTTCTCCGGCCCAAAATACGCCACGTCGCCCATGCCGCTTTCTTTGACGTAGGCCATCGCTTTTTTGGCTATCGAGCGCGGGCATTTTTCGTAAATTTGACCCTTGTAAATGTCGTAAATATCGGCAAATACCACGACCGTAACATCGGCGGTAAATGGATCTAAAAAGGCGCTGGTCGCCTCAGGACACATCAGCATATCGCTTCTTTCGATCGGTTGCCATCCTCCTAGCGAGCTCGCATCCATCGGTATGCCGTTTACGAAGTGATCTTTTTCTACGAATTTTATGTTATAAGATATGCTGTGCCAAGCGCCGTTCATATCGGTAAATCTAAAATCTACGAATTTAACCTCGTGCTCTTTGCAAAAATCAAAAAAATGATCGACGTTTTTTACGAATTTTCCCATTTTTCGCTCCTGTGTTTATTGATTTCGTAATTTTATCATAAAATTTTACTTTTAAGATTAATTTAAATAATTTTTTCTACCCGAT
>JBHRQF010000283.1:0-2412 GCA_042645325.1 Campylobacter sp.
ATACCGGCTTATAAATAAAGTTAAGTTTTATTTAAATTTACAAAGGAGGTTAGAAAGCCGATTATGGAAAACGCAAAGAAAAAAGCGTCTAAATGGGTCATAGCTTTGCTGGTGGCTATCGGACTTACTGGCGGATTTGGAATTTTCACATTCTTTTTTGCTAACGGTCCTCAGCATCTTACTCACGATCCCGAAGCCTGTATAAACTGCCACGTCATGAACCAAGTCTATGAAGGCTGGTCTAAGGGCGGACATCAACACGTTACGACGTGTATAGATTGCCACATGCCTAAAGAATTCGTAAGCAAATGGCTGGCGAAAGCTAAATACGGCTTCTTGCACGGTTATGCGTTTACTTTCTTGGATAATCCCGTATCGTTTACCGCAAGCGATGAGCAAAAGGAAATCATACAAAACAATTGTATAGAGTGCCATAAGGATTATGCTAGAAATTCAGTCGATCCAAGAGCTATAGGCGATAGCTTGCCTGGCAAACACGGGCAGTATGCTAATGCCAACGAGCCGTTAAAATGCGTATCTTGTCACAGACAAGCCGGACACGCACATAACTTTTAAAACAATCCTAGGAGGAGAATAAATGAAAAATAACAAACTGTTATACGCGGTTACTTTTTTAGTGGCCGTTGCACTCGGTGCGGGCGTACTTGCTCTTTATAACGACATAGCTCATAAAAAAGAGGAGTCAAAAAGTTACCCGCTAATGTTAAACAAAGTTAGCGAGCTCGAGCCTGACTTTGAAAAATGGGGCGCAAATTTCCCAAATCAGCTTGACGGCTACAAAAAAATGGAGCATAAAAGCGACGAAAACCCAAAAGGAAGCGAATTTATAGAAACGGCTTTCGGCGGCGATTTACCTTATAGCAAGATTATTCGCTGGCCTGCGGCTACGGTGTTTTGGAATGGCTATGCGTTCGGCGTGGATTACAGCAAACCGCGAACTCACTACTACTCTCAGATAGATCAGATCGAAACCAAAAGAAACGATAAAGAGTATCTAAACGCTCACGGGCTTCCTGCATTTAAGGGTCAGCCAGGATATTGCGTCAATTGCCACACCGGATATTTAACCGCGCTTCAAGTTGATGGCGATTATAACCTAACTGCCGATCCTACGCCTGCTGCAACTAAGCCTATGCCGTTTTTCGACGTAATGCCTAAAGAGGAAGGCGAAAAGAGAAAAGCCGCGTGGACGAAGATGAACTCTATTCCGTATTTTGACGTCATGAAAAAAATCGCGGCTAAACACGGCGAGAGTATCCACGGCTCGCACTTAGGTAGCACCTGTGCAGACTGCCACTCGCCAGATGATATGAGTCTAAGAGTTACAAGACCCGCATTCGTAAACGCAATGGTCGCTAGAGGCTACCAAGCCGACGCAAAAAGCGGTATAAAGGCCACCAGACAAGAGATGAGAAGCTATGTTTGTATGCAGTGCCACGTAGAATACTATCCTGCAGGCAAAGAATCCGTTTTAACCTTCCCTTGGAATTTCTGGAAGAAAGACGAGCCGTTTAAGATCGAGAATTTCGACCAATACTATGACGATCAGTTAGCCAAAGAGGACGGGTTTAAATTTGACTACATCCACAAAGATACCGGCGCTAAAATCATCAAGATGCAGCACTCAGAAGCTGAGCTAAGCTCAACGGGTATCCACGGAAGAAGCGGCGTAACGTGCGCAGACTGCCACATGCCGTATAAACGCGCCGGAGCTCAAAAGATCACCGAGCATGAAATTTTAACTCCGCTTGCCGATATAAACGCGGCTTGCAAAACTTGCCACCCGCAAAGCGAACAAGTGCTAAAAGATAGAATTTCATTCGTACAAAATCGCCACGCTTACGAGCTAAGAAACTGCGAAAACGCGCTACTTTCTTTGATCCAAGACGTAAAAACGGCCAGAGCCGAGCTAGCTAAGCATGAGAAATTTGCTTCGATCGCCGATGAAAAAGAGAGAAAAGAAGCTATCAGTAAGGCTCTTGAAAAGACTCTTTACTTGCACCGCAAAACTCACATCCGCTGGGACTTCGCATTTAGCGAAAACAGCTACGGCTTCCACGGAGACGAAGAGTCGGCTAGGATCCTAGGTCAATGTAAAGAATTTGCTCGCCAAGGACAAACCGAGCTAGTTAACGAGCTTGCGCCTTACGGCATCAGCATCAAGCTAACTCAAGAGGCTACTCCGGTTCCTGCGCCTGCTTCTTTAGGACATAAATATCCTATCGGCGTAGCACCTACCGAAGCTATGAAAAAAGCCGACGAAGACGTTAAGAATCTAAATTTTAAATAAACCCCAAAACCCAAGGCCTGCGGGCTTTGGGTTTTTAAATTTACGCATTTATCTTTCAAATTTTAAAATCCGAATTTTTCTTATAAATTTAAATTTTATTG
>JBHRQF010000284.1:0-2404 GCA_042645325.1 Campylobacter sp.
GTTTAGCACCCTGCCGCCGCCTATGACGCGACCGTTTGCGATGAGCACGAACGGTTCGTCAAATTTCAAAAACATATCCCTTTCAAATTTAAACGTCGCAAATATTCCGCCCTCTTTTTCGCTAAGAACGAGCGCTTTTGCGGGCGCGGCCTTTGCGCCGACGCAAAACGTCACATTCTCGCCGTGCGTTAGCTCGCGCGCAAAAACGATCGCGTCTATCTCGCGAAATCCCCTAAAAAAGCCTTTTTTACTAAGCAACTGGCCTTTTTTTAGATCGTTTAGCTCGATACCCGTCAAATTTAGCGCCACGCGGCTGCTAACTCCGGCACGGTCGACGAAATTATCGTGGCTCTGCACACTTCGCACCTGCGCTTCTTTGCCCGCGTCATAGTTAAACAGCTTCTCGTTTTTGCTCACGCTGCCCTCTATCACGGTGCCGGTGACTACGTTTCCGATACCCTTTAGGCTAAAAACGCGGTCGATGTAGTACCTAAAAACGCCCTCTTGCTCGCGGTTAGCGGCCTTTAGCGTAAAAAGATAATTTCGCAGCTCATCAATGCTCGCGCTATCTTTAATGCTAACCGGAAAAATCTCTAAAATTTGTAGATTTTTGTAATTTTGCGCGGCGGCGTAAATTTCGCTTTTTCGCTGCTCGATTAGCTCTGCGCTAGCTAGGTCGCACTTTGTTAGGGCTACGATGAGAGAGCGAACGCCAAGGATGTTTAAAACCTCCAAATGCTCCAAAGACTGCGGCATAAGCCCGTCGTTTGCCGCCACAACAAAGAGGCACGCGTCAAATCCGTACGCGCCGCTGATCATCGTCTTAATCAAATTTTCATGCCCCGGCACGTCGATAAATGCGATATTTTCGCCGTTTTTACTCAAATTTGAAAAGCTAAGATCGATCGTGATCCCGCGCTTTTGCTCCTCCTCTAGCCTGTCGCCTTCAAAGCCGTTTAGTTCCTTTATCAGCGCCGTTTTGCCGTGGTCGATGTGCCCGGCCGTTCCTATTATTAAGCTCATTTTTCATCCGTTTCGTTGATTTTTTCTATCAAATTTTGCACGTCCGCGTCCAGCACGCTGCGAAGATCGAGTAAAAATTTACCCTCCTCGATGCGGCCGATCACGAGATTTTTCCTAAATTTAGCCTCGTTTTCGTTCGCGTTTCCTTTGACGGCTAGCGCGAGGCTAGGTATGCGTTTGTTTGGCATAGTGCCGCCGCCTACGAAGGTCGTCGTGCGCACGACTTCAAGCGGAGTTTTTAGCTGCGAGTTTATGAAATTTGCCGTGTTTTCCAGCTCCTCTACGCTTTTATAGAGCTGCTTTACCGTCGTAATAAGCTCAAATTCTCGGTTTGCGTAGGCTTTGACGCTCTCGGCCAGTAGCGATATGATCACCTTATCCACGCGCAGCATTCTTAGTAGCTGATTTTTCTTTAGTTTTGCGATGAGCCCCTTTTTACCTAGGATTATGCCGCACTGCACGGAGCCAAAGAGCTTGTCGCCGCTAAAGCTAACTAGCGAGGCTTCTTTTAGATTTTTTAGATTGGGCTCGTTGCGCTCGAGGCCGTAGGGCAGCTCGCCGTAAAACCCGCCGCCAAGATCAAAATAATCAATCAAATTTCGCTCCCTCGCCAGCGAGCTAAGGTCCTGCATCGCCACGTCCTCGCTAAAGCCCACGATGTCGAAATTTGACCTATGCACCTTTAAAATCAGCTTCGAGTTTTCGTTTATCGCGTCCTCGTAGTCGCGCAGGTTGGTTTTATTCGTCGTGCCCACTTCGCGCAGGATCGCGCCCGAGTTTGCCATGACTTCTGGCACGCGAAAGCTCCCGCCGATCTCGACTAGCTCGCCTCTGCTGATGATAGCTTCGCCGCCTTTTGAGAAGGTATTTAGTACCAAAAACACGGCGCTTGCGTTGTTATTTACTATGACGGCGTCCTCAAATCCGAAAAGCTCCGCGAGCAGCCCGCCCACGTAGTCGTAGCGGTTTGAGCGGCTGCCCTTTTCAACGCTGTACTCTAAATTTGAATACCCCGTGATCACAGGCTCGGCTCGGCGTAAAATTTCAGGATCGATCGCGCTGCGGCCGAGGTTCGTGTGGATGATGACGCCGGTTGCGTTTATTAGGCTTCGTAGGCTCAAATTTGACGCTTTTTCGTATCTTGCGAGCGTGTTTTGGACTATGGCGTCAAGCCCCGGGCAGTTTTCGCCGCCTAAAATTTGAGCGCGAAGGCTCTCTAGCTCGGCCCTAGCGACTTTGGTTAGCAAGCTAATATCAAGCCCGAAAAATCGCTCTTTTTTTATAAATTTATCTATCTGCGGAAGTTTTCGTAGTTCGTTCAAATTTGCTCCTAGTAAATTTGTGTTACCGAGCGCGATTTTAGCATAAATTTGGATAAATC
>JBHRQF010000285.1:0-2398 GCA_042645325.1 Campylobacter sp.
TTATAAAGCAGATAAAAGGATATACGAAGTTTTATATCTTGACTTTGCAAACAATGAATTAGGGCTATGGGATGAGGAGACGGAGATTGATTTCGAGTGCTCTTTTGAAGATGTCGAGCTTATGCAATACACTGGGCTAAAGGATCAAAATGATGCGGAAATTTACGAGAGCTACATCGTCAAATTTGACCCGCAGTCTCCTTGCGGCGATGAATTTTATAATCCGCGAGACGGCGAGATAGGCGAGGTGATTCTTGATTTCGGAAGTTTCGTCGTTAGACCGATTGATAAAAAGCGGGAGGATTTGCGATTTTCTCTCAGTGAGCTCGGCGATTGGGTAGTCGTCGGCAATATTTACGAAAATAAAATTTAATAGGGGGCAAAAATGAACCTAGAAATTTTTAAAAACGATAACTTTGAGATCAGGGTCGCAGTCGGTGAGTCGGGCGATCCGCTGTTTTGCTTGGCTGATGTTTGCAGGGTTTTGGAAATCCAAAACGTTACCGACGTCAAAAATGCGATAAAAAGGGAGTTTGATGATGGCCTAGATTTAACCTACCCCATCTTTGACAGCCTAGGCAGGGAGCAAAACGCGACTTTTGTTACCGAGCCGCAGCTTTATTTCGTGCTAATGCGAAGCGACAAGCCAAACGCCAGGAGCTTTAGAAAATGGGTTAATGTCGAGGTTTTGCCATCTATCCGCAAGCACGGCGGCTATTTGACGCAAAAAAAGATCGATGAGGTGCTAAGCGATCCCGATACGATCATAAAACTAGCCCTTGATCTAAAAGCTCAAAGAGCAAAAACTCAGGAGCTAGAGCGCGAAAAGGCAGCAAATTTGCCTTATATCACCTTCGCAAAAGCAGTCGAAGCAAGCGCGACAAGCATCAATATCGGCGACTACGCAAAAGCCCTATGCGACGACAAGCGCATCAGGGTAGGGCAAAAGCGGCTCTTTAGTTGGCTGAGAGATAGCGGCTACTTGCAAAAAGACAATAAACCCTATCAGAAATACGTCGATAACGGATACTTTGAGCTCGTGATGAACGTGATAGCCACCACAAAAGGCAATCTGCAAACCTTTACGACGAAAATCACGAGCAAAGGGCAAGTAGCGCTCGCGCCTAAAATAGAGCAATTTTTCTCAAAGAGCGCTTAAATTTATAAATTATCTAGCCAATCCGCCCACCACTGTATCATCGCACGCATTTGGGCTAGGTTTTGGGCGCGGTTGTAAGCGGCGCGGATCTTGTCCGTGCCTTTGTGTGCGAGGCATTTTTCTATAATATCGAAATTTAGCCCGTGAATGTCGATGTTTTCATTGCAAACGGTGCTAAACATTGCACGAAAACCGTGCGACACGATCTCGTCTTTACTAAAGCCCATCCGGCGAAGCGCGACGTTTAAGGTATTTTCGCTCATATACCGCGCCGCGCCGTAAAGCGAGCCGAAAAGATAAATTTGATCTAGATTGTAGCCTTTGTATTCTTTTAGCAGATCCAGGGCTTGGCGCGACAAGGGCAGGGTAAAAGCCTCTCGCATTTTCATATCGCCCGCGGGGATGCTTATGACGCCCTCATCAAAATCGATATACTCCCATTTTGCGCTTCTAACGTTAAAAGGGCGCAGTGCGGTGAGGACTGCAAATTTAAGGGCGTATTTGGTGCGAACGTCGCCGCTGTATTCGTCTATGCTTTGCCAAAGTGCCTTAATATCGGTGTTTTTGGTAAGCGTCGCGTAATTTTTCTCTTTTACTTTTTTAAACGTGAAGCGGTAGTTAATGCTAGCGATCACGTTATTTGGCGCGATATAGTAGGCTGATTGCCAAATTTGATTTAAAAGCGAATAGAGCCGCTTCATCATCTCAAGGCTACCTTTATCCTCTATCTTTTTTAAAATTTCGATGACGTCGGTTACGGTGATGTCCGTGATGCTTCTGTTTTCAAAAAACGGATAGGCATACATCTCAAGCAGCCTTTTATCTCTATGTAGGGTATTTGGCTCTACGCTGGGGGCTTTTATTTCGAGCCATCTTTGCGCGAGTTTTTTAAAATTTGCCTGCTCGTTTATCTCGCTCTCGCGCTTGACATCGATGCCGTCTCTTACCTTTTGCTCTAGTTTAAACCTCTCCTCGCGCGCCATTGCCAAACTAAACTCGGGAAAATCGCCCAAATTTAGCCTTTTGATTTTGTTATCGGCCGGGCTTTTGTATTCGAGAGCAAAATATTTACGACCGCTAGGATCTACGAAAATATATAAACCTCTGCCGTCGCATTTCTTATAAATTTTATCCTTCGGCTTTAGTGCCCTGATCTCTCTATCTGTTAGCGGGGTGGGTATCTTTGGCATTTTTTACGGAGTCCTTTTTGTGCTTTTTTGTTTTGCTCCGTTATTATTC
>JBHRQF010000286.1:0-2392 GCA_042645325.1 Campylobacter sp.
AAATTTCCTCCAGCACCACCGTCGCGTAGCTTCCTTTTTGCAGCGTGAAATTTATCGTAAAATGCGCCTTTTCCTCGTTGTATTTGTAACCGGCATCCTCCAAATAACACCACGCAAAGCGCCTTGAGCCCGTCATCTTGGCTTTATATTCATTCGCCTGCGCGAAAATTTGATCCTCTACTACCTTTGCCGCGCCCTGCGCCTCATACGCCTTAGCGCCCGCGATCAGCCCGCAGCTAGTGATATCTCTAGCGTCAAAGCGCGCGCCCTCCGCGTCCAAATCCTCGCATAAAAAGCACTTGCCGTGCGGGTAGTGACCCAAAACTTCGCCCTCTATCAGCTTAAAAAATCTCTTTTGCGATTTTAAATTTTTCAAAATCGCGCCGTCAAGATACGGGTAAATTTGAGCTAGCTCGCCTAGGCTAAAATCCTGCGCAAACCTCGAAATCTCCACGCGTTTGCTAAGCCAGCGGTTAAAAAGATCGCTTTGATATGCCGAGATCAAAAAATCGTTTAGCTTTGGATTTTTGCTCTTTTTGCCGTTTACGGTGCCAGATTTTAGCAGCTCCAGCCCGCTTTGCGCATTGTCGCCGTATTTGCCGAAACGCTGATAGCCAAAGTAGTTTGGATAGCCCATCTCGCCCACATTTCGCACGGCTTGTTCCAGCTTTGCCGCTTCGCTAGGCATCACTTTTTTTAGGCGGATAAAAAAGCTGTTGCCCTTTAAATGCCCGATGCGAAGCTTATTATCATGCGCGCTAAGGCTTAAAATTTTCATCTTTTCGTGGCTAAAATTTGCAAGAGCCGCCTCAAATTTACGCGGCATCGAGATAAACTGCGTCGTCATGCCTTGCTTATCTTTTAGCCCCGCGTAGCCGAAATCTCGCATCTTTACGCCGCTAACCTCGCTTAGAGCGTGCAAGGCTTCCTGCGTCGTCATATCTTTTTTGCAAATTTCGATTATTAAGTGCTCGCCCTGCCCGCTAAATGCGTAAAGCGGGATCTCACGCACCACAAAATCATCTGAGTTTTTACTAAAATACGCGTTAATAGGCGCGTGAGTGAGCGCATAGAGAGGCTTAAAAATGGTGGTTTCTTGCATTGCTTTTAAATTTTCCTTTCGTGATTTTGGCAAAAATCGTGATTTTTGTGCGGGTTTTGCGTGCTATGCTTAAAATTTTGGCGCAGTTTTTTGGACTAAACGTAAATAAAATCTCGTATTCCTCGCCGCTATTTAGCTCGTGTTTGCTTAGCCGTTTGCTAAATTTAGCCCCACACCGACCCTGCGCGCAAAGCTTGGCTAGATCAGCTCCAAGCCCGTCTGAAACGTCCATGGCAGCATTTATCTTACCCGCTGCGGCGTAGAAAAATTTATCTTTTAAAACGGGCCTTTTAAAGCGCGAATTTGACGCGACCCGTCCGCCGTTTAAAAGCGTCCTAAGCCCTTTTAGACTGCCTCCAAGCTCGCCCGTAAAAGCAACCAGATCGCCTTTTTTCGCGCCGCTTCGTAAAACCGCCTTGCCGCAAAGCCGCGAGATAACGGTAACGCTAAGTAAAATTTTATCGCTACCGATCGTATCGCCGCCGATGATAGTCACGCCGTACTCGTCGCAAACATCGGCAAATCCTTTTCGTAGCGCCGAGATCTGCGCCGCGCTCGTTTTTTTTGGTAGCCCAAGCCCCAAAAGCGCAAATTTGGGCTCGGCGTTCATCGCGACAGCGTCGGAGAGATTTACGAGCATCGCCTTGCGCGCAATCTCCTCCATGCTAAGCCAGCCTGCTAGGAAGTGCGTCCCCTCGCAAAAAAGATCCTTGCTATACACCCATTTGCCGCGCTCATGCGCCACGACGGCGCCGTCGTCGCCGATGAAGGAGTTGCTAAATTTATCGATTATTAGGCGTTCTTTATCCATTTTGCGATTTTATAAAATTCGGGCTAAAAAGGCGCTTGAAAAACGAATTTATTTAAGCGGCTCGGCAAATTTAGCCGCTTTTAAATTTGCCGAGTTTGAAAATCTATCCGAAAATCTCAAATTTGCTAAACAGCTCGGGCTCCTCTTTTACTATGCCGCGCTTGACCAGATCCGCCACGACGTCGCGGTCGCAGTCGGTTTGCAGCGGCCAGCCGCGCGTATAGCCCTCGGCCTCGCCTTTTGCGGTGGCGTCGATGCAGACCGCGCCCTCACGCACGTAGATATCGCGCAAGGCGTCGATGTTATTAGTCACGCGCCAAAGCAGCATATACGGGTTTTTTAGACGGTTTTCGGGGCCGACGAAAACGAGTAGTTTAAAGTGCTCTTTAAATTTCAAAAGCTCTTCAAAAACCTCTTTTACGAGACGGTTTTTATCAAATTTGACGACGCAAATCGGAGTTTTGGTATTTGTTTTAAAT
>JBHRQF010000287.1:0-2388 GCA_042645325.1 Campylobacter sp.
TTGAAGATATGCTAAAAAGCTCGCGTCAGACGATAGTTTTTATCTCGCACGATCGCTACTTTATCGACGCGCTGGCAACTAGAAGCGCCGAGATCGAGGAGGGCGCGCTGGCCTCGTTTGACGGCGGTTACGCGAATTATCTAGCTAAAAAAGAGGAAATCCTAGCCAGCCTAGCCAAATCTCACGAGACGCTGCTAAAACAGCTAAAAGCCGAGGAGGAGTGGCTACGCAGAGGCGTCAAAGCGCGTCTAAAACGCAACGAAGGGCGCAAAGAGCGAGTGCTAGCCATGCGCGAGGAGGCTAAGAAAAACCCGGGCGTGATACGCCGCGTTAGGCTCGAGCTTGAGCGCGCGAGTAAAAATTTTAATCAAACTCAAAGCATAAACCGCAAAAAGATGCTATTTGAGATCAAGCAATTAAGCAAAAATATCGGCGGCAAGCAGCTTTTTTCGGGTTTTAACGCGCGCGTTTTGCAAGGCGAGCGTATCGCGATAGTCGGACGAAACGGCAGCGGCAAAAGCACTCTTATTAAAATTTTACTCGGGTTTGAAAAGCCTAGCAGCGGCGAGATCAAGCGCGGCGAGGTGCGCGTGGGATACTTTGATCAGTCGCGAAGCGCTCTGGATGACGACAAGAGCCTCATCGAGACCTTTTGCCCAAACGGCGGCGATCACGTCATGGTGCGCGGGCGAAATATGCACGTCTACGGCTATCTTAAAAATTTCCTATTTCCTAAAGAATTCCTCGATAAACCCATCGGCGTGCTAAGCGGCGGCGAGAAAAACCGCGTGGCGCTGGCTTTGCTTTTTAGCAAGGAGTACGACGTGCTCGTGCTAGATGAGCCTACAAACGACCTGGATATAGCAACTATTAACATCCTTGAGGACTATCTGCAAAGCTTTGAAGGTGCCATAATCATCGTGAGCCACGACCGCTACTTCGTCGATAAGATCGCGCACAAGCTCTGGGCATTTGAGGGCACGCGCATAGAGGTGCTGCATCAAGAGTACAGCGTCTATCTCGAGCTAGAAGACGAATTAGCCGAGCTTGGCAAATTTGAAGCAAGCCTAGCTAGCGAAGCCGAGCAAGCACAAAAACAAAAGAGCAAAACCGGCGCAAAGCTAAGCTACAAGCAAACGCAAATTTTATCCTCGCATCCCGAAAAAATCGCCGCGCTAGAAGCTAAGATAAAAGAGCTAAACGCCGGCCTTAGCGATCCTAAAATCTATCAGCAAATCGGTCTAACCGCGCTTTATAACGACCTAGAAGCGGCAAAAAGCGAGCTGGAGACGCTTGAAAACGAATACTTTGAAGTCTTGGAAATCGCCGAAAATTTGGAGCAAATTTGAAAAAATTTACCAAAATCGGCAGGGTTAGCGGGCTATATGTGAGGACGATCAAGCTAAACGAGGCCGTCGTCGTTAGCTTTGAGGTTGGCGGCCAGAGATTTAGCGCGACGTTTTCGCCGCAAAAATTTGATCTAGAAACGGGCGATCTAGTCAAAGTAGAGTATGAAAAAGACGGCTTTTTAAACAAAATTCTCACCTTTGAGACGCTTGCTAAAAACAACGAAAACGCAAGCAAAAGCGCGAAATTTTTAAACATTTTTGCCTTCGTTTGTTATATTTGCATTAGCTTGCTGCTATTTAGCGGGATAGCAACCTCGCTTGCTACGAGCGGCGGAGAGTTTGGCTTTGGCGACATTACTACGCTTGCTATACTTTGTACGACTTGCTATCTTGCGGTGAGCGCAGCCGCGTCTAAATTTAAAATTTTGAGGCATTTTGCGTAAAATTTGAGCTCGAGGGAAAAGAGCTTTTAAAAATAGGCGGCACTTTGAAAGATAAAAAATTTATATTACTTTGCTTATTTGCGCTTTTTAGCGTGCTTTTTACGGTGTTTTTTATGGTTTATATCGTTAGCTACGAGGAGGAGGGCGAATTTACTCAGATAGGTAGCAGCGAATTTTACGCGACGCCGCAGGGTAAAATTTACGCGCTCATCCCAAGCGGAGGGAAATTTGAGCTAAAAGGCGTGCGTGCGGATAAATTTAAAGTCCTTGCGCCCGGCGGTTACCGCGGCCGAAACGTCGGCATGGGCGAAAACGCCGTCTACTGTGGCAATCTCGCTATGATCGGACTAGATCTGGCTCGCACTAGGGCGATTGGCAATGGATACTTTACGGACGGAAAGATTAGCTATTTTTGCAGCGACGTAGGCGAGAGAAACTACGAGCTAGGCGGCTTTAGCGAGGCGGTTCAAACTATGGCGTACGCGCTACTGGGCGCTGATAAACCGCAAAGCTATATCTATAAAACCCAGCGCGTTTCTAGCGTAAATTTAGCTCCGATTTTAGATTTCGGTTTTGCGGCGGAAAAAGCGGCTTTG
>JBHRQF010000288.1:0-2361 GCA_042645325.1 Campylobacter sp.
TCGTCGTCCACGAAATAGTTGTGCTTCAATGTTTGTATCATTTTTATATAGTGTTTTTTTAGCTCGCTCGTATTCATCTCAAACCGCCAAATTTAAGGTATTTTCCCTTATAGTTGTAATAGTTGTATCGGTTGTAGTCTCCGCTTTACAACTATATATCACGCTCTTGCCCGTTTTACGGCTAAACCATAGCTTGCCGTCGAATTTATCGAGGCAATCCCTAGCCGTTCTATCGTCTTTTTCGTAATTCATGGCGTTTAGCAGCTCGGTCTTGTTTAGATCTCCGCCGGCTAGTATCTTTTGCGCTAGAGTAGTAAAATTTAGCTCGTATTCGCTCATTCTAGCTACTTCCACATCAAGCTCGTTTAGTTCTAAATTTGGCGTTTTTACGCAAAAACCGCTATCTTTTACCCCGGCTCTTTCTTTGGCTACTTCAAGTAAGAAATTTAACTCGTTTTCCTTGCTAGGGCGTTTTAGTAGATGATACATAACGTCGAGAGAATTTCTTATATGGTTGCTGCCTTGATAGTTTTTGCCGTCTTTGTTAGAGTGATGCAGGATGATCACGGTAGCTCCCGCTTCGCGCAAATTTTTAAGCGCGCCAAATAGTCTATTTATGCGGTTGTCGTTGTTGATGTCTACGAAATCCCGCAAGCTATCTAGGATAAAAACGCAATCTTTATAGGCTTTGCCTACGGCGTTTTCCTCGAGCTTTAGAACAAGCTCAAATCCGCAAAGCTCTAGCGCGCTGCGCTGTATATAGTTCATATTCTCGTAGCTTTCTATAAGTAGCCTATCTACGCCGCGCTGTTTGAGTACGCCTACAGGGTTGTCGTAGTCTATGAAAAACACTCTTTGGCCCTCTTCGCAAAGTCTTTTAGCTAGCGCAAAGGCCATATAGCTTTTACCCGTGCCGCCGTCCGCGTAGATCAGCGTGATTAGCTGCTTTACTAAAAAGCCCTCTATCAAAAACTCGACCTTTTCGTTAAAATTATCTTTGGTCAAGCTGGAGTTTTTTAAAAACTCGAAAATTTCGCTCATATATTTCCTTTGTATACCGACTTGCCGCTTTCTAGATCGGCGATTATATGCTTTCTTATGCGCTCAAAGCCCAGCCTTATAGACGGGTCTTTGGCGCGATTTTCAAAGCTGCCGTTACTTGGCTCCTCGTATGGCTTCTTTTCTTCTTGCATGGTTTGCGTGTCGCGGGGCAGGCGGTATATTACCTCGCAGTCTATCTTGCGAAACATGATGCCCGCTTCCTTGATCGCGGCAAGGTTATCGGCCCAAAACTCTCTTAGCTTGGCCTTGATGTTTTCCTTGCTTAGCTCAAAGGTATGCTTTGCGGCAGGGTGCGAAAAGACGAAATGCAAATTTATACCGTTAATCTTTGCCCACTTTAGTAGTTTGATGTCGATTATGCCGTCTATACCGTATTTGGCCAGCCTTTGGACGAGCTGATATTTTGCGATACCGGGAGCGGCCTCCATCATTTGCTCTCCAGCAAATTTCTTTGAAGCCGAGCTTCGGGCATTCCCTCGGCCATCTTTTGGATGTTTAGTATCTCTTTTATCTCTTCGGGGCTTAGGGGTTTTACCTCTCCTATGCGTTTGTTGTCTTTGAAACCTAGTCTATTTTTCCATACGAAAGCAGCTTGGGCATTTTCTAAGCACTTCTCCCAGCTTTGAAAATACGCCGATCTTAAAATTTCAAACTCCATGAACTCGTACTTAGTCAAAGAAAAGCTTATTTGCCTGCCTTTACGCTGGATATATCTTATGCCGTCGCTTATGAATATATCTTTGACCTTTGCGCAAATTCTAAACAAGAGCTCTTTTTCAAATTTGCTCTCATATTTGAAAGAGTAGTCCTTGCTCTTTTCGTCATCCATTAGTGATTCAAGGCTTATTTTATGTTTTTTTAGTAGTTTGTTTAGTATCTCTTTGGCGCTTACCGCTTCGCCGCCTACGCCTTGCTCCGCTAGGGCTTGGAGCTTTAGAAGTCTAGCTTTTAGTTTTTCGTCGATGTTTTGCATGGTTTTCCTTTAAAATTTAAACCTTTTAAAAAGCCTTTAATGTCGTTTAAAAGGCTTTTTAAAGGGCTTAAAGCCCTTTAACGCGAATTCTTAGCTTCGCTCGTCTTACAAATCTAGGCAAAAGCCTATTTTTGTCGTCTTTTAACTTTTTAAAGTCGCACCAATAAATTTGAAAATCACTCTTTATCTCGTTCATTTTCCTACCTCCAAACTCTCTATTTTAGGCACTATGCGGAAGCTATCTTTTACCGTTCTTGTTAGTCCTAGCTTTACGAGATCTTCGTCTTTTAGCTCCGCTAGAGCGTCTTTATTGGGTTTTTCCTCGT
>JBHRQF010000289.1:0-2350 GCA_042645325.1 Campylobacter sp.
CGCTATCCTCTTGTCGGCGGATAATCTCATGTGAAAACTGCACTTTGGACAGACGTTAAAATTTGCTTCGACCTCTTTGTAATACATCAGCGAGTGACAGCTGTCGCATTTGACCCAGTGCGCCGGAGCCTCGCTAGGAGCGGATTGTTGCTTTCTCGTTTTGGAAAAAATATCTAAAAAGCTCATGATTCCTACTTTTTAAAAAATTTAGGGATTATAGCCAAAATTAGCTTATGTTTTGCTAGTCGGGTATTAAATTTACGCTGTGCGCTTTCAGGAGTAGGCGGGTAGAATCGCGTAAATTTGCACTGTCATTTTTATGTTTTTCGTAGAAATTTTAAATTTACGCGGAGGCGGTTTTAAAATTTGAAAGGTTAAATTTGAGAGATTTGACTGCGAGGCGTTTAAGCTTTGCGATATAAATTTAAAGCGCTCAAATTTGTAAAATTTGACTCAAATAAATTTAAACCTTTAAATTTGCGGCTTACCACTCGATATAGGTTTTTGCCTTTTTTATATTCGCGATTTTTATTTTTAAAATTTGACCTTCGCTTTCAAGCGAGATTTCATCGTCGTCGGCGGATATGATTTTGCCTTTTAGTTTTTTGTTTTCGCCGTCTACTTCGGCTGAAATTTTAGCCAGTTCACCAACGCTTGATATAAAATGGCTCGGTTTTTCTAGCTTTCGTTCAAGTCCGGGTGAGCTAACCTCTAGCACGTAGTCTCCGCTAAGCGGAGGCTCGACGTCAAATATAGGCGAAAGCAAACGCGAAACCTTTTCGCAGTCGTCTAAATTTACGCCGCCTGGTTTTGCGATGTAGATCCTATAGATCGCTCTGCCGTTTTCGTTTGCAACCTCGACGTCATAGAGCTGCACGCCGCACTGCGAGATCAAATTTTCAAGATTTTGCATTTTTATTTAGATCCTCTGAGATTTTTTCAAACAAATCGTCCATGTGGTTTTGGTACTCTAGTCTGTCGTCAAATTTAAAGTGAAAATTTGGCGCCCTATACCAGCCCTCAGCCGCCATGCAGTGGTTTTGTAGGTGCTTTGATACGCGCTTTAGGCGGTCTAGTATATAGGCCTGCTCGCGCTCGTCAAACATCATCTTATCAAGATATACGAATGCGTCGTATCTGCCCTTTTTGCACTCGACATCGGTTACGCAAAGTCCGCGCAAAAGCTCATCCTCAAGCGTAGATAGAGCCTCGGGTAGAAGCTCTTTTAGTACGCTTTGCGTGCGCAGGCGTTTTATCTCCGAGGGGTTCATAGGCTAGCTTGCTCCTCTACTTCTTTAAAGCTCTCGATGTAGTCGCCTTCTCTGATGTCGTTGTAACCGTCTATGCCCACGCCGCACTCAAAGCCGCGCGCGACCTCTCTTACGTCGTCTTTGAAGCGTTTTAGCGAGCTTACCGTACCCTCGTGTACGACCACGCCGTTTCTGATTAGGCGGATTTTTGCACCGCGGTTTATCGTACCTTCGGTTACCATGCAGCCTGCTATTGCGCCCACTTTAGGGACGTTGATGACCTGGCGTACTTGGGCTTGTCCGAGCTGCTCCTCGTGGATGACAGGCGACATTAGGCCGCTTAGGATCGCTTTGACGTCGTCGAGTAGGTTATAGATGACGTTGTAGGTTTTGATCTCGACGCCGCTTTCTTTGGCTTTTTCTTTTACTTCGCCCGTCGGTCTTATATTAAAGCCTAAAATCACCGAGTTTTCACTCGCCCTAGCTAGCTCCACGTCGCTTTGGGTGATGCCGCCCACGCCTGAGTGGATGATATTTACTTTTATCTCGTCGTTGCGAAGCTTTTCTAGGCTTGCCTTGATGGCTTCTAGCGAGCCGCCCACGTCAGCTTTCACGATGACAGGGAGCGATTTTAGCTCGCCCTCGGCGATCTTCTCGCTAAGCTCCTCTAGGCTTACTTTGGTAGTCTTGCTGAGCTCTTTTTGGCGCAAATATTCGGCCTTTTTCTGTGCGTATTCACGGGCTTCTTTGTCGGTTTTGACGCTTATTAGCGTTTCACCAGCTTCAGGAATTTCGCTAAGTCCCATTATCACGCCACATTCGCCAGGTTTTATCTCTTTTAAAATTTTACCTTGATCGTCGGTTATCGTTCTTATCTTGCCGTATGCGATGCCTGCGACCACGATATCGCCGACTCTTAGAGTACCGTTTTCTACGATAACCGTAGCTACCGGACCGCGGCCTTTTTGTTGCGAGCTTTCTATTATGGCTGCTTTTGCATTTGCCTTTGCATTTGCTTTTAGTTCTAAAATTTCAGCCTGCAAGAGTACGATCTCTAGTAGATCGTCTATGCCCGTGCCCATCTTTGCAGAGATAGGTAC
>JBHRQF010000290.1:0-2339 GCA_042645325.1 Campylobacter sp.
GGCAATGCATATATATTACCAATCAAAATTTTATTACCAGAAATAATATAAAAATAAAAAAAGAGGAAATATCATATTTCTATACAATTTATGCATTCGGATATCGTCCCGCAATCGTCTTTTATAAAAATAAAAAGTTTTTGTATTTTTTATTTGTCGAGGATGATGTAAATTTTAAAACTGCGATGAGCGCTATTTACGACATCTCGCTTAATGAAGATTTTAAATTTGATTTAGTTAGTGGAGCGTATGGATTCGCTAAGAGCTATGCGATAAGGAAATTAATAAAATAGTGCAAGTACGCAAAAGCATATTGATTAAGCATTGGTTTGGTGCGCCGTCGCGCTATATATTTTAAATTTGCAATGGGACTAAATTTGCAAATTTGACTCGGCTAAAATTTAAAAACCCAGCGAAGTTCTGCTTTAGCTTCACTGCGTTCGCTACTGCTTAAGGCAGCCTGCAAGCAAGAGGAGACTGCTATGCTTGCAACCGCCAAGCATGGCGCAGTTTAAACCCATCAATACAAAAGCAAAATAACGTCAAATTTTAACAAACTAAATTTTACATTTTCAAGATGCGGGGCTAGGCGAGTAAAATTTTTCAAATTTAGCCTCAAAATTAGCTCGCATCGACATAAATTTTATATTTTCCGCAATGCAGGCATCTGAACAGATAGCCTGTCATATCGCCGCCCGCGACTAGGTAATCACGTACGTCCTGCACCGCAAATTCGCCGCGCAAGGCGTAGTTTGCAAACACCTCCTCCGCTATGCCCAAATCCTGCAGCTCCTTTGTGCCCATGTCGCTCAAAAACTCGCAGTAGTCGTCGCAGCAAGCAAGCCAATGCTCCCCTTGCCAGCTAAAATACCCGGGCGTCCTTTTAAACAGCTCCTCGGTTTTAGCCTGTGCGTCCGAAGTGCTAGGCGGCAGAGGATCTGCGTCCTGGATAAAACTGGCGTCAAATTTCGCCGCTGCCGCGCCGCTAGCGATGCAGTGCGGACAGAGGTAGTTCACGTCCTCCACGCTGTAAACGCTACCGCAATAATACACGTCAGTCGCTTGCTCGCAGCATTCGCAAACCACGCTCGCATCGTCCTTGAACACGCCTGTTTTAAAGGGATCCGGGTGGTAGCGAAAATGAGGTAGACTTTTTAGCTTTTTGCTTTGGCGTGCCGCTTCGCTCGCAGTTTTTGGGCACTTTATCGCTCCCGCGTCGCCGTTTTGCGCATACTGCTTTAGATAGCCGAGCTTTTTAAGCTGCTTTTTGTCCTTCGGATCGCAAATTTGATCAAGCAGCTCGCACGCGCTCTTTTTGAGCCCCAGCAACTCATAAACGTCCACGAGCACGAGCTTTGCTTCTTTTTCATCGCATTTTTCGAGCTCGTCTTTGAACTCAAATAGCGCCAAAATGCTTGCCACGCCGCCGTTTGAGCCCCAAAACGCCTTTTGAAGCGCGATATATTTTTCTCTAAATTTATCCATTTTCTCCCCTCAAATTTGCGGTTGCGTGCGGGATTATCCTTTAAATTTTACCGAGCGGACCTGCTATTTTTGGATCAAATTTTACTCAGCGCAGATTGCTTTTAGCTTTGCGAGATCTAAAATCAAACTATGCGAAAACGCGTCTATCACGACGCCTGCGTATTTGCCCTCAGCGCTATCTAGCATCGCGGCATAGTCCTTTAGGCGCAGATTTATCGCCTCCTGCTCGGCGTCGTTTCGCCACTTCATCATCTCGGCTCTGCTTGAAAACGCCGGGAAATAGCTAAGCCCGCTCTCCTCGTCTTCTAGTAGGACAAATTTGATATTTGAGCCCTCTTCTTCATAAACTGCGCCGCCGCCCGGTTTTGCTAAGGCTTGGTTTATGAGTACGGGCGCCAAAAACTCGGCCTTTTTTAGCGCCGAAATTAGCGCCTTTTCGCTCTGCTCGCCGCCGTCTAGTAAAAACGCGTCTATAAAATCGTTTAAATTTTCGTTCATCTCTCGCCTTGGATTAAATTTGGCGTATTATACATTTTTGCGTTTTTAAATCAAAATTTAGCAGTAAATAAGCTTTGCGTTGCTATAATCACAACCTCACTTCAACTGGCGGGTTCATAGCTCAGTTGGTTAGAGCATCCGGCTCATAACCGGATGGTCCCAGGTTCGAGTCCTGGTGAACCCACCACTTCAATTCATCTTTGTCTTTATCAAATGCTTTAAAGTGCATCGTCTTATTATTTTGTAAGTTTATTCGGTACATATAAAGCGTTTGTAGGTATGTGCCTCTATGATCGGGGCAGGCTGTCAAAAAAACGTCGTTAATAAAATGACCTAACAACAAATGCGGTTAATAT
>JBHRQF010000291.1:0-2322 GCA_042645325.1 Campylobacter sp.
TGAAAAGCTAAGCGAGGTTAGCGAGGTTTATTTTAATAAATTTGCCGCAATCATCCGCCAAGAGGACTAAAATTTGACGCCCAATTTAAGCGGGGCGGGTTTGGCCGAGCTAAATTTGAGCGGCGTAAATTTGACGCTTGCTAAATTTAGCTTGTTTGGGCGATATTTATCCGCACGCTTTGGCGTCAAATTTGATCAAATTTAAGCAGCTCGCGATGATGATCCGTGATCTTGCCGAGCTTGCAGGCGACCGTAAAAGTAAAATTTAACACGAATTTGAAAGGAAAGTAGATGTCTTGGAAGGACTTTTTAAACAACAAAGAAGAAGAACAGCCGCAAAAGGAGGGCAGAGGAATGGATCAAAAAAGCGTAGCTAAGCCGCCGGTGCTATTTAGCGAGACTCAGCAGGTGCTAAAGGCGGTCGAGGCCAAACTGGGCGGCACGCTCATCACATACTACAACTCAAACGCGGGCAGCGTCTGCGGCAACGACGCGAGCGCGATGTATGAAATTTTAAAGGGCAAAAAGATAGAAAACGCGTTTTTGTTTATCAAAAGCGACGGCGGCAGCGGTATCGCAGCGCTTCGTATCATCAGTACTCTGCGAAACTACTGCAAAAACATCACCGCACTCATCCCAGCTAACTGCGCGTCTGCAGCGACGATGATGGCGCTTGGCGCAAACGAGATCGTGATGGGGCCGCTAGCGTATCTAACGGCGGTCGATACCTCGCTAAAGCACGCGATGAGCCCGATAGATAATGGCAACGAGCGCGTTAGCGTGTCGATGGACGAGCTAAACCGCGTGATAAAGCTGTGGAAAATGCACGAAAAAGACAACGACGAAAACCCGTATAAATCGCTATATAACTACATCCATCCGCTGGTTTTCGGCGCCGTAGATCGGGCTAGCTCGCTCTCGCTAAAGATTTGCTGCGAGCTTTTGCGCTACCATATGAACGACGAGGCAAAGATCCAAAATATCTCCGAGCGCCTAAATAGCGACTATCCGGCGCATGATTATCCGATACTTTTCCGCGAGGCCGAGGAGATCGGACTGCACGTGCAAAAGATGGACAACGAGCTAAACGAGATGCTGCAAGAGCTAACGCTTCTTTACTCCGAGATGGGGCAGCGCGCATTTACCGACTACGACGAGAACAGCTACCACGACAACAACATCGCAAACATCATCGAGGCAAACGGCAAGCAGATTTATTATCAGATCGACAAAGACTGGTTTTATCGTCCCGACGAGCGCCGCTGGAACGTGATGAACGACGAGAGCTCGTGGCGTAAAAACGAGCTAGTGGGCGGCAAGCTCAAAAATACTATTTATCATTTATGGTGATATTTTGAATTTTATTTTTTGGTTTTTGATCTTTTGCGGGATTTACTATCTTATCTCAAATTTCAGCCAAAATCCCGCAAATTTAGGCGGCTCGCGAAAAAGAGCGATGTTTGAAGAGGCTAAATTTCTAGTTAGCCTGCTCGCCAAGGTCGCCAAAAGCGACGGCAGGGTAAATGAGCTAGAGGCTCGCCTCATCAGCGAGACGCTAGATGATATCACGCTAAGGCTCGGTAACGACGCAGCGATGAGAGCGGAGCTAAAGCAGATCTATAACCGCGAAAAAGAGACGGTGCATAATGCCTATTTTATCGCGCGGCAGTACAGAGATCGCTTCCGTCTTAGCCAAGATGCCGCAGCTGCGAAGATATCGTTTTTGTTAAATTTAGCCTATATAGACGGCGAATTTAGCAAAAGCGAGCGCAATATCATCGAGCAGATCGCCTCGGGATTTGGGCTTGACGAGGGCATTTTTGAAGCGATACTGGCGAGGTTTGAGGCATTTTACGATCAAAGGCAGACGCGGCGTAATCCTTACGAAATGCGCACGAAAAGCCCGTATGCCGTGCTTGGTCTAAAAGAGGGCGCGCCGTTTGACGAGGTAAAAAAGCGCTACCGAGAACTCGTGAAAAAATATCATCCCGATATCCTTATGGGGCGCGGCGAGAGCGAGGAGATGATAGAAAAGAGTACCCGAAAACTGCAAGAGATAAATGAGGCGTATGAGACGATAAAACAACGTGCGGCTTAGAGGCTTGTCTTTTTGATTTATACTTTGTTGGTTTTAAATTTTACTCGGTCATTACCCACTCGGTAACTCCCGTCGTAAAATTGAAAACCGCCGCGTCTAAATTAAAAATACTTCGCCTTTAGGCTTTTAAAATTTAGTCAAATTTCTGTACAATTCAGCCAAATTTCGGCGCGGTATTTTGAGATGATTTTTTGAGTTTTGAAGCAAAATTGAGCGTGCGCTAG
>JBHRQF010000292.1:0-2316 GCA_042645325.1 Campylobacter sp.
AATTTACGCCACGTAAATTTTTAGTTTCCGCTACCACGCCCTTTTTGGCGCCGCCATTTTTGCCATCACTCAAATTTACGCTTACCGTAATGTCTAAATTTAGTCCGTCCGTGCCGTCAAATTTATCAAATTCGCCCACCTCAAAGCTGGGCTTGGAGCAAATTTTTCCATTTAGTAAAATTTTTCCGCTTTTTATGAGCTCAGCAGCCTTGTTTCGGCTGATATTTAGGCGGCTCGCGGTAAATAGATCAAATCTCAATCATCTGCCTTAGCTCGTCTTCGGTTATCGCCTTGACGCCTAGCTCGCGAGCTTTATCAAGCTTGCTACCCGCCTCATCGCCGTAAAGTACGAAGTCGGTTTTTTTACTCACCGAGCCGCTTACTTTCGCGCCATTTGCTTCCAAAACCCTTTTAAATTCGTCCCTGCTCTTACTAAGCGTGCCCGTTATCACAAACGTTTTACCGCTTATCGCGCTTTGCTTTGTCTCATAAATTTGCGCGACAGGGCTAACGAAACGCAAAATTTCGTCCAAATTTTGCCTATTTACCTGCATAAACTCCGCGTAACTCTCCGCCATCGCCTCGCCGAACCCCTCGATCGCGGCGACTTCGCCAAAGCTCAGCTCGCGCCAGTTTTGCGGATAAATTTGTGCTATCTTTTTAGCCGCAACCTCGCCGATATGCTCGATACCAAGGCTCGCTATAAAGCTGTGCAGTGCGGGCGTACGGCTAGCCTCGATGGCGCCGAGCAGATTTGCGATCTTTTTATCTTTAAAGCCCTCTAACCGCGCCAAATCCTGCGCCGTAAGCTCGTAAATGTCGGCGATCTTGGCGACTAAGCCCGCTTCAAAAAGCTGATTTACGATCGCATCGCCCAGGCCGTCGATATTTAGGCACTTTTTGCTCGCAAAATGTATGAGCGAATTTATCACGCGAGCCTTGCACTCGAGGTTTTGACACTTGATAAAAACGCCCTCATCCAGCAGCATAGACCCGCATACGGGACACTCGCGCGGCCTCTCTATCGGAGTCTGCGAGCCGTCTCTGCGCTGTTTAAAAACGCCCGTGATCTTTGGTATCACGTCGCCCGAGCGGATAATGCTGATAAAATCGCCCTTTTGTACGCCTAGACGCTCGATCTCGTCGAAGTTATGCAGCGTGGCGGACTTTACGATCGCACCGTCGATATTTACGGGCTCTAGCACGCCCACCGGAGTCACGACGCCGCTGCGCCCGACCTGAAACGCGACATCAAGCAGCCGCGTGGTCTTTTCGATCGCGGGAAATTTATATGCGACCATAAATTTAGGAAATTTCTCCGTGTAACCAAGCTCCTCGCTAGCCGCGATACTCTGCACTCGCACGACTAGTCCGTCCATCATAAAAGGCTTGCTGTCGCGCTGCGCAACTAGCTGCTTATACGCATCCTCGATCTGCTCGGCGGTGCGGCAAATTTTAAAAAACTCCTCGCGCTCAAAGCCTTGCGAATAGATAAAATCCATCATCTGCGAGTAGGTTTCAAGGCCCAAATTTTGCTCGCCATAGCCCCAGAGCTTAAACCTCAGCCTGCGCGACGCCGTCACGGCGCTATCTAGCTGGCGCAGGCTGCCGGCGGCCGCATTTCTAGGATTTGATAGCTGAGGCTCGCCCCTTTGCGCGCGGGCGAAATTTATCTCGTCAAAGTCGTTTTTAGCGATCACGACCTCGCCGCGGATCTCGATCCTACCGTTATAGGCGATTTGCAGCGGGATATTTTTGATGACTTTGGCGTTGCTCGTAACGTCCTCGCCCGTTATGCCGTCGCCGCGCGTGATGGCTCGCGCGAGAGTGCCGTTTTCGTAGAGTAAATTTAAGCTCGCGCCGTCAAATTTAGGCTGAAGCGCAAACTCCAGCCCCTCTTTGTCGCCGCGCTTTAGCCACGCTAGTAGCTCATCAAAACTAAAAATATCCTCCATCGACCACATGCGCGCGCCGTGACGAGCTTTGATAAAGCCCTCGCTAACCTCGCCGCCGACGCGCTTTGTCGGACTAAACATCGAGATTTCACCGGGATTTGCTCTCTCAAATTCCAGCACTTTATGATAAAGCTCGTCGTACTCCTCGTCGGTGGCTATGGGCGCATCGTCGGTGTAGTAGGCCTTCGCCCACACCTTCTCAATCGGGTTGAGCTCAGGTGAATAAGGTGCAAGAGGCAATACCTTATGTCCCAATTTTTCCGCCATTTCCCGTAAGACACCCATACGGTGAAATCGTGCATTATCTAAAATAATTACCGATTTTGAGTCAATGCGGGCAGTAGGCATTGCTGAAACCACG
>JBHRQF010000293.1:0-2313 GCA_042645325.1 Campylobacter sp.
GCAGGCCCTATCAAAACGCTTGCTGCAAGCGGAATAGGCGACTTTAGGATGATCTTGCGCTACAACGAAGTAAACAGCCCGCTAAAACGCAACGTCACCACTGAAGACGTCGGCAACAGCGCTATGTATCTGCTTAGCGACCTAGCTAGTGGCGTAACAGGCGAAGTGCACTATGTAGACTGCGGCTACAACATCATGGGCATGGGCGACGTGGCGACCGACGCCGAGGGCAACACGATCCTAGCTTGGGACGCAAAATAATCTACTGACATAAATTTGGCGGGACGACTCGCCAAATCCTTCTTTTAAATTTCATCAAATTTGACCAAAAGGACGCGCAATAAGAGCTTTGAGATGAGCTCATAGATAGCCAGCGGGCGCTGGTCGAAGAGTGACTAAAAGAGGCCAAAAATAGCTACGAGATTTTACCGCGTGACGAGAACAGGGCTTAAAGCGAGCTTTTGGGGCTTCGGGTCACTACGCGCTCACCGATGGGCGCGCTTGTCTACGGCTGCGGTGGTATCGTGATAGATGGCGGCTGGCTTAGGATGGGAACAGATGAAGTGTGAAATTTACGGTTTTAACCTTGGCAAAAACTTTAGCGAAGTAGGGCAGGCGCCTAGCTATTTGCTCGTGGCAGACGATGTTTTGCGTGGATTTTTCGCGATAAACGGCGGCGCCTTTGATGGCAAAGCGGGCAACGTCTTTTACTTCGCGCTAGATGGCGGCTAATGAGAAGATACATATCTTGGCTACTCGCGTTTTTTACCGAGCGCTTTGCGGCGATACATCTAAATTTTACGAGTTTTACCGCTGGGACGGTTGGCGCGAGAACGTGAGAAATTTTAGCCTTGATAAGATGATGTTTGCGATGTCGCCGCTACTATGGCAGGATGCCGGCGTAAAGCCAATACTAAAGTAGATAAAAAAGACGGCACGGATATAGACGAGTACTTTGCTTCTATTTTAGCGGCGGCGAGCAAATTTCCAAATTTGGCTGGAACTAACATAGGCTCTTACTGCACGCGTCTTTATAGTCGATCGTTCACTAGTGCGGTTGCTAAAATTTGCCGCACGAGTTAATAAATTTAAACAAATATCCTAAAATAACCGCAAATAATCTTTAAAGGATTTTTCATGCAAAGTTTGCTTTTTACGCCGCTAAAAATCGGCGATCTAGAGATCAAAAACCGCATCGTGATGCCGCCGATGTGCATGTATAAGGCCAAAAACGAGAACGGCTGCCCTAGGTGCTTTCACCGCTTGCACTACGCCGCTCGCGCGCTGGGAGGCGTCGGGCTCATCATCGTCGAGGCCACGGCCGTCGAGCCTAGAGGCAGGATCACGAGCCGCGATCTGGGGCTGTGGAACGACGAGCAACAGGAGGCGCACGCAAGACTCGTCAAGGAGTGCGTCAAATACGGCGCCGCAATGGCCGTCCAGCTCGCGCACGCTGGCAGAAAAAGCGAGTGCGAGGGTCTGATCGCGCCTAGCGCGGTAAAATTTAGCGAGAGCTACAAAACGCCGAGGCAAATGAGCGCGGATGACATCGTCTCGGTCAAACAAAGCTTCGTTCAAGCAGCAATCAGAGCCGAGCGCGCAGGATACGCTGCGACCGAGATCCACGCCGCGCACGGCTATCTCATCAGCGAATTTCTATCACCGGGGATTAACCTGCGAGACGACGAATACTGCGGAAGCTTCGAAAACCGCACGAGATTTTTAAAAGAAATTTTAACTGAAATAAAAGCTGCGGTACAAATCCCCGTCGGAGTGCGCATAAGTGCACAAAGCTGGGTGAAGGGCGACTGGAGCCTAGAAGATAGCGTGCGGCTAGCAAAAGAGCTCGAGGCTTTGGGCGCGGCGTTTATCCACGTCTCGGCGGGCGGACTTTTTGAGCGTACGGATAGCGCGCCCGCGTTTACTCCGCTTTATCAGGCCCGCTACGCTAAGGCTGTAAAGCAGGCGGTTGGCATACCCGTGATCGCGGTCGGACTCATAACAAAGGCGTCCGAGGGCGAGGCGCTGCTACTAGGCGGCGTTTGCGACGCGGTGGCCTACGGTAGAGAGCTGCTTCGAAATCCAAATTTCGCGCAGGCTGCGATGAGTGAGTTAGGGTGCTGTGAGCTGATAGAAAACTCGTACAAAAGGGCGTTTAAGTAAAATTTGGCGAGATCACTCGGCGTAAATTTGAACTAGTTGCGTCGGCTAAATTTGGCGTAAATTTAATCGGTCGCTTGGGCAAACCGTTTGGCAAATTTATTTAAACTTTCGGGCTATAAATTTGGCAAATTTGCATCCCCACTACGGCGT
>JBHRQF010000294.1:0-2301 GCA_042645325.1 Campylobacter sp.
GCCTTAGCGATCATGTCGTCGATCTTTGAACTACCGAATTTTTGCGACTCGTAGCGCTCCTCGATATCTTTTACGATCTGTTTTTCGTCTATGGGCGGCTTTTTCTCACCCCTAAAAACGAAAAACAAAACTACGGCTATGATGGTGACGAGCGCGCCCGCCGCCCCGCCGATGATAAAAAGCTTTTTCTTGCTTTTTTTAGTCTCTTCTTGCGCTTCTTGCGGCGGCTCTTCTTGGACGACGGGTTCTAGCTCGTCAAGCGAGACTAAGCCTTCTTCTTGGCTATTATCCGGTTCGCCTAAGGAGCTTGTTTCGGGGCTTTGCTCTTCGTCTATGTCTTCAAGGATTACTACGTTTTCGTCGTCGTTTTGCGCCACTACATATACCTTTTAAGAACTTCGGGGATTTCGATGCTGCCGTCTGCTTTTTGGTAGTTTTCCATTATCGCTATTAGCGTCCTGCCTACGGCTAGGCTCGAGCCGTTTAGGGTGTTTACCAGAGCGTTTTTCTTGCCGTCTTTGTAGCGGATTTTAGCCCTGCGCGCTTGGAAGTCGCGGGTATTTGACACCGAGCTTATCTCGCGGTATTTGTTTTGCCCCGGTAGCCAGACCTCGAGGTCTATCGTCTTTGCCGCGCTAAAGCCAAGGTCTCCGCTGCAAAGCAACATGTGGCGGTGCGGCAATCCAAGGCTCGTTAGTAAGTCGCTGGCGCACGCTACCATCTCGTCTAGCATCTGTGCGCTAAGCTCTGGAGTCGTGATGGCTACGAGCTCGACCTTTTCAAACTGATGTTGGCGTATCATGCCGCGCGTGTCGCGTCCGGCGGAGCCCGCTTCTTTACGGAAGCACGCTGAGTAGCAAGTCATCTTTATCGGTAAGCTCTCTACAGGTAAAATTTCGTCATTATAAAGATTCGTCACCGGCACCTCACTAGTAGGGATTAGATACAGGTCCTCGCCCTGAGCCTTATATAGATCGTCTTCAAATTTAGGCAACTGTCCGGTGCCGTAAAGCGTGTTTGCATTTACCAAAAACGGTACGTTAACCAGTTCAAAGCCGCGCGCGTTGTTAAAGTTGATCATGTAGTTAACTAGCGCTCTTGATAGGCGTGCTCCCATGCCCTTTAGCACGCAAAAGCGCGAGCCTGATAGCTTAACGCCGCGCTCGAAATCAAGCCAGCCTAAGCTCTCGCCAAGCTCGTAGTGTTCTTTCGGCGCGAAGTCAAATTTGGTCGGCTCAAGCACGGTTTTTACGCAGACGTTATCGTCCTCGTCCTTGCCAAATGGCACGTCGTCGTCGGTGATATTAGGCACGCAGCTTGCTATATTTTCTAGCTTTTCCTCGTATTCTCGGACGATATCGGCGGCGTCGCCCATCGCTGCTTTGTTCAAATTTAGCTCGTTTTTTAGCTCGTCGGTGTTCTCGCCGTTTCTAGCCTTTATGCCCAGCTCCTTGCTCTTGGCGTTTTGGATCGCTTGGAAATTTTCTAGCGCTTGACGCTTAGCTTTTAGCTCGTTAAATGTTGTCAAAAGCTCGTTTAAAACCTCGGCTTTTACGTTTTTCCCTTGTAATTTTTTTACGAACTCGTCGTAGCGAGTGTCGAGTAGTTTTAAATTTATCATGTCTTCTCCTTAAACCATAAACATAACTTTAGCAAGTATCACGATGGCCGCAGCCGTCGCAAATGCAAACGGGTGGATGTTGCCTAGCGGGCTAGGGCGCTTTAGTATAAATTTGCACGTGAGATTGGTCGCTACCGCCGCAAATATCAGCATCGCCAAAATAACTTTTATCATCAAGGCGGTTTGTAAATTTGACGCGAAATATCCGCCTGCTTTAGAGCCGACCCAGCTGCTCATCATCATGCCGCCCGTTAAAATCAAAATCAGCACGCAAAGCGGCATGATCTTTATCGCGACGCTTGTGATAGCCTGCTGCGCTTTTTGCGCTATTTCCGCGGGCAGTTTCTTTTTAGCCCTTGAAAAAATAATCACATCGAAAAATAAAAATCCGACGAAAACGATAGCGCAGATCAGGTGAATAAGCTGCGCGTAAGGGTAGATTGCTTGCACTTTTTTCCTTTAAATTTATTTATAAATGCCGGTTGCGGCGCGTATTTTTTCCATTATCGGCGCTGCTACGGCTCGCGCTCTTTTCGCGCCTTCGTTTAAAATTTCATCCACTTCGCCCGCGTGATTTAAATAATAATCAAATTTCTCTCTCGCGTCCGCAAAATAGTTCCAAACCAGCTCGTTTAGATACATCTTAAAGTGTCCGTGTCCTTCGCCGCCGCGCTCATACC
>JBHRQF010000295.1:0-2297 GCA_042645325.1 Campylobacter sp.
GTTTTTTTGCGTACTAGTTTTGGCTAAATTTTCCTTCGTGTCGCTTAGATCTTTAGCTCCGTCTTGCATCTGTTTTCTTAGAGTCGCGAGCTCTGCGTCTTTTTGCGTCAAAAGCTCATTTAAAGCATCTAGTTGCTCTTTGTTTTCCTTGGCTGTTTTGATGTCGTTTTCAACTAAAGTCGTGATTTTGTTATTTAAAATTTTATAGTTTTGGATGTTTTTTTTACCAGCGGCGATCTCGTCTGCAAGCAGCTCTTTTTGGATATTTAGCGACTCGTTTAGCTCTGCAACCTTAGCTTCTGCACTTTGCAGTGAGCTATCTTTTTGCGAAATTTGATTTTCTAGTTCATAAATTTTACTCTTTAGTTCCGCCACGTTTTGCTCTGTTTCTTGGCGCTCGTTTTCAATCTGATTTTTTAGCTTTTCAAGCTCGGTTTTATATATAGCCTCGTTTTGTTCAATCTCTTTTTCAAATCCTTGTTTTTCTTTCTCGAGCTTTGCGACTAACTCTTTATTCGTCGCGTTTAGCTCATCATTTATCGCTTTTAGCTTAGCTTTTGACTCGGCTTTTTTATTTGCGTTTTCAAGGCTCGCTTCAAGCTCGCTTATTTTTTTCTTGTCCGCGTCTTGTTCTTTTTCTAGGGCGGCGATTTTGCTTTTAGCTGAATTTTGAGCATTTAACACCTGAGCGTTGTATTCGCTCGCGATCCTTTTTATCTCACTGTCTTTTAGGCCCAGCTCGTTTGCGAGCCTAGCATTTTCGCTCTTTAGTTTTGCGGTCTCTTCGTTTGCCGTTCTTAGTTCGCTTTCAAATTTAGCCTTACTAGATAGCGCTTCGCTTTTTAGCTCGTCGTTTTGAGCTTCGAGCCGTTTTAGAGCATTTTGGCTCTCGTTTTGCGTTTTGGCGCTTGATTTGTCAAATTCGCTCTGCTTTTTTTCAAGCTCGGCTTTTAAGGTTTTGATCTCGCTGCGAAGAGAAGTCAAATTTTGCTCTAAATTTTTATTTTTTTCGTTTTCTTCTTGTGCTTTAGCTAGCTTTTTGTTTAGCTCGTCGATCGCGCTTAAACGCTGTTTGTCGTTAGCGCTGGCGGCTTGTTTTCGCCTGGTTTCCAGCTCGGCTTTTTGATCGCTTAAGATATTTGAGATTTCTAGATTTTTGCTCACTAGATCGACGTTATCGTCATAGAGTAGCTTATTTTGAGCGCGCAGGACGCGGATTTGCTCTTTTAGCTCGTCCTCATCGCCTAAAATAGGCGCATCCGTATAGTTTGCGTCCAAATTTTTAGTATACTTTTCCTGCGGCAAAGCTTGACTTGGGATAGCCGAATTTGTCTCATTCGTAGTACTTGCGCTTTCATTTTTAGATGCTTCTTCGACGTTCATTATCTGCACGGCGAGTTCCGTAGACTTTGCAGACGGTTTTGCAAACTCGAAATACAAATAATATCCGCCCAGCGTGAGCAAACAACCGCAGATAAAAAATAAAACTAAATTTAACGCTCTCAACTCTATTTTTCCTTGATGTCTTGGACTACCTTGTGCGCGTGATTTAGCGCGAGCACGATCGAGCCGCCGTTTTTTAGCACGATGTCGCCGCCGATATATAGGCCAGGTACGCTGCTTTCATAGTGCTCGTTTACGAGCGGATCTTTATCCGCGTCGAGCTCAACTCCGCATTTTTGTAGAAAATCCACCGGAGTCGAGCCGCCGATAGCGTAGACGACCCTGTCGTAGACCCTGATTTTTCCGTTTGAAAAGTGCACTCTAACGCGCCCTGATTCATTTTCGATCTCGGTTATATCGTGATTTAGTCGCACTTTTAGCTTATTTGCTTTTTCTAGCTCCCACAGCGCCGTTACGTTTACATCGTTTACGCGGCTAAATTTATCCTTGCGGTATGCCAGCGTCGTTTTGTTGTATTGGCATAGCTCGATAGCGTACTCCACGGCCGAGTTTCCGCCGCCCACCACGAGCACCTTTTCGCCGCTGGAACAGGAGTTTAGATTAAAATTTACGACTCCATTTAGCGAAGGCGGGATTTTATAGTTCGGCTTGTTTGGACGTCCCATTTTACCGATGCTTATCATCACGTTTTTGGCCTTGTAGTCGCCCTTTGCGGTGTGCACGAAAAACAAATCGTCCTTTTTTTTCACGCTTTCGACCTCGGAGTTAAAAACCGCTTCTATCTCGTCGTGGTCTAGCAGCTTATCGAAATAATCAAGCGTGCTTTCTTTCGTGCCGTCCTCAAATGACACGATGCCGTGGATGGTGCTGTCTTGACCTTTGTACTCCTTATC
>JBHRQF010000296.1:0-2269 GCA_042645325.1 Campylobacter sp.
ATTTGCAAATTTGCATTAAATTTACACGAGTGTGCCGATAAATCGGCGTTAAATTTAACATCGCTGTCTATATTAAATTTACTTGCTTTGTATGCGTTTTGATTTTTTAAAACCTTGCACCCGAGCCGCTACGCCTATGCGAAATTTTGCCGCGATCTTCTTATTTGGCCGTGTTGCTTTTGATTGCCGTCGTATGGACGCTTTTTGCTCATGAGCCTTTGTCGTTTTTATCAAATTTAGCAACCTGCACCAAATTTGATAAAACGGCACGCCGTAAATATATCGCTAATCAATCTCTCGCATCGCATCGAGCCGTTTTAAAAATATCTCCACCTTGCGTAACTGCTCCGCATCTAGCGCCCTGCCCGAGTAAAAATACTCCACGCTGTTGTCGTTTGGATAGTAAATTTTACCACCGTCTCCGTCGTACTCTTCTGCACCCTGCTCGCCGCCACAGCTTTCATCGCTCCCCTCGCACTGTCTGCTCTTACCTCTTGCGTTCTGTCCACCGCTTACGTCTAGCCCGTCCATGTTAAATTTAACCTTCCGCGAGAGCAAATCCTCGCCGCGCGCGAGTTTTAGCCGCCCACCCAGCTCGCTTGCTAGGCGATTTAGCGTGCCGTCGATGCCGTCGATGATGCGTACTTGCGGCGGCAAAATATCGCGCAAAACGTCCTTAAAATAGTTAAAATGCGTACATCCTAGCACGAGCGAACCGAGGCGCTCAAGCTCAAATTTAGTTAGTTCCTCCCGCAGATACGCCCGAACCGCAGGCGAGTCAAACTCCAAATCCTGCGCGAACTCCACGAGGCGGGGCAGCGGCAGGCTCCACGTCTCGCACTCCAGCCGCCCCACGAGGCGCGCGAGCTTCTCGCCCGCGATCGTTAGCGGCGTAGCTATGAGCAGCGTCGGGCGCGCGCCGAAGCTGTCCGCGGCGAGCTTGACGGCGGGCTCCATGCCGATCACAGGCACGCTAAATGCACCGCGAAGCTCCGAGATAGCCGCGCTCGTGGCGGTGTTGCAAGCAACGACGACCCCGTCCGCACCTCGCGAGACCAAAAACTCGACCGCATCGAGGCTGAGCCGCACGATCTGGGCTCTACTTTTCGTGCCGTAGGGGACGTGATCCTCGTCGGCAAAATACAAAAACTCCGCTCCGCTAAACCGCCGCAGAGCCTCAGCCAGCACGCTCAGCCCGCCGATACCCGAGTCAAAAAACGCTATTTTCAAGTTTTTATCCAAGGTTAAATTTAAAAAGAGATTATAACTCAAATTTGCGGCGATTTCGCATTTGAACGCAAATTTGCCTTTTTACGGCAGCTAGACCCGCGCCTTCACCGACATTCAAATTTGACCTTTTTGTTGCTGTTTTTAATCAAATTTGGCGTAAAATCGGTTAAAATGAACAAAAGGCTCAAAATGCAAGAAAATCTCACCGACGCAAAATATGAAATCTCGCGCGCCGTTAAGGCCGATCTAGCCGCTATCACAAACATTTACAATGCAAGCGTTTTAGAGCGAAACGCCACGGCCACGCTGCACCCCGTGGGCTTAGAGGAGCGCGAAGCGTGGTTTGACGCGCACGAGGCGGCAAATCGCCCGATATACGTGTTACGCGAGGTTTGCGACGTAAAATTGACGAGCAGAGAGGGCGAAACATTTGAGGCTAATTGCGAGAGGAAATTTGACCAAAAGGGCGAAAATTTCGGTGCGCAAAAAGTAAGCGCCGCAAACCAAAAAGGCGAAATCTTAGCCTGGGGTAGTCTTAGCGACTATCATCCGCGCGAGGGATACCGCATCACCGCAGAGATCAGTGTCTACGTCGCACCTGAGGCTCGCGGCAAGCGGCTTGGCGGACGGCTCGTAAATTTTATACTCGAAAACGCACCAAAATTTGGCGTCAAAAATGTCGCCGCGCTGATATTTTCCAGCAACGCAGCAAGCCTAAATTTATTTGCAAAATTTGGCTTTACGCGCTGGGGCGAACTACCCGAAGTCTGCGATATGGGCGGCAAAATCGAGAGCCTAGCGATACTGGGCAAGAAACTGGGGTAAATTAAATTTGATCCTGTAGATTAGAATACCTGCGCTTTTACCACGCTACATCTCAATCGCGCTACCAATAATTTCAGGTACCGCGCCGATTTTAACGCTTAGCGGACTTAAATTTGCAGCCTCTGGTACCGATATAAATCACGCCGACAATGAAGCCAAATTTGGAGTAAATTTGCCTCGGTAACGCGAGCGATAAGGTGAGCTATATACGTTA
>JBHRQF010000297.1:0-2264 GCA_042645325.1 Campylobacter sp.
CGAAAAAATTAAACAAAATTGCCTCGTCGCTGCCTTCGACTTTAAAGCCTTTGTCGAATTTTTGCAGCGTCATCTTGCTCTCGTCCATTAGCGTTAGATCAAAAGGCGCTTCTAGGCTTGCGCTTTGGCTCGGAACGGAAACGCTCTGGCTTGCTTCGCTCGTTTTAGTCTGGCCTGCTTCGCTTTTGTTTTCATCACCGCAGCCGCCTAAAAATAGAGATAAAAATGGTATAATCAGAAGAGTTTTTTTCATATTTTTCCTATTTTGAAATTTGGAAGAAATTATACATAAAATTTATGAAACGAGCGTTAAATTTGACAAAAGAAGATTTTAGGCGCGACGCCAAACGGATTTTAAAAAAAGAGGTTCAAATTTCGGCGCGAGCGAAACACTATAAGATGTTTAAGCCGCTTTTAAATTTGCTAACCGAGCTTAAAGCCAAACGGATTTTGATTTTTAACCCCCTTCCTTATGAGCCAAATTTTTATATTTTGAAACGCGAACTAGCCAAAAAGTATGAAATTTTCGCTCCGTTTATGCTTGGTATTAGTTTAGAAATGGTAAAATCCAGGCTACCGCTTGTATCTCGGACGAAATTCGGCGTAAAAGAGCCGCTAAGCACCAAGATATTTAAAAAGCGTATAGACGTAGCCGTAGTTCCGGCTCTCGGGGTGGACGGAAATATGGCGCGAATAGGACACGGTAAGGGTTTTTATGATAGATTTTTTGCAAATTTGCCCTACCGACCTACCTTGATATTCGTTGAAATTTTAGACAATTTTACAAATGAAATCATATCCGAAGATCACGACGCTACTTGTGATTTTTACCTGACCCCGAGCAAAATTTACGTAAAAAGAGGAATCTATGATAGAAATTTTAATCGGCTTAGGAACAGGTGCGGCGGGCGCTGGCGTAGGCTATCTCATCGCTAAAAAAATCAACGACGCAAACTACAATATATTTTTAGAACAGGCGAAAGCAAAGGCTAAAGCGATAGAATTTGAAGCCGAACGCACCCTAAAAGACGCTAAAATCCAAGTCCAAGAGGCTGAATTTGAAGCCAAGAAAAAATACGACGACAAAACCGTAAAACTGCAAAAAGAGTACACGCAAAAATTTGAAGAAATCGGTAAAAAAGAGCAAACTCTGCTAAACGAGCAAGAAATTTTAAATGAAAGTAGGGCCGAGCTTGAAAAATCTCGAAACGAAGCAAAAAGCATGTACGAGGAAGGACTTGGACTAAAAGCAAGCTATCAAGCTAAGTTGCAAGAGGCGCTAAAAGTACTCGAACACGCCGCCGGCCTAACGCAAGAAGAGGCGCGCGAAGAGGTGCTAAAAAAAGTAGAGGAAAAAAGCCGCGCCGAGATCGCTCACATCGTGCGAAAACACGAGGAGGAGGCTAAACGCGAGGCTAAAAAGCGGGTTAACTACATCCTAGCGCAGGCTACGTCGAGGTTTGCGGGAGAGTTTGCCGCCGAGCGCCTGATAAACGTCGTGGATATCAAAAACGATGAGCTAAAAGGCCGCATAATCGGCAAAGAGGGGCGCAATATCAAGACCTTGGAAATGGTGCTTGGCGTAGATATCATCATCGACGATATGCCGCACGCTATCACGTTAAGCAGCTTTAACCTCTATAGAAGGGCGATCGCGACGCGCGTGATAGAGCTTTTGGTGCAAGACGGCCGCATACAGCCAGCGAGGATAGAAGATCTACACAAAAAAGTATGCGAAGAATTTGAAGCCTCGATCCTAGAGGAGGGCGAAAATATCGTCATCGACCTGGGCCTTAGCAAAATTCATCCCGAGATAATGAAGCTAATCGGCAAGCTAAAATTTAGAGCCAGCTACGGACAAAACGCCCTAGCTCACAGCCTCGAGGTAGCCCATCTTGCTGGCATCATCGCGGCCGAAACGGGCGGGGATGAAAAGCTAGCCAAAAGAGCGGGCTTGCTACACGACATCGGCAAGGCCTTGACGCATGAATTTGAAGGTAGCCACGTCGATCTGGGCGCTGAAATCTGCAAACGCTATAAAGAGCATCCGGTTGTCATAAACGCCATCTATGCCCACCATGGACATGAGGAGGCAACTAGCGTAGAAAGCGCCGCCGTTTGCGCTGCGGACGCTCTAAGCGCGGCTCGCCCGGGAGCTCGTAGAGAGGTGCTTGAGAGCTTCCTAAAACGTGTCGAAGAGATAGGAAGCTAAACGCGAGGCTAAAAAGCGTGTGAATTATATCCTTGCGCAGGCTACGTCTAGG
>JBHRQF010000298.1:0-2257 GCA_042645325.1 Campylobacter sp.
GAATAGGCGTAGTTTAACTTTAAAATTTTAACCCGTGAGGGCGCGGACCGGTCGTCCGTAACCGAAACGGGTTTAAAATTTTAAAGCTTGAAATCCGTCATTTATGGGGAATCAAAAAAGGATGAAACATGAAAGAATTTATGAGTTATGAGGCCTCTCTTGAAATTTTACACTCTACGCTGGCTCCTTGGGACCGCGTAGAAAAGGTCACTCTCACGCAGGCACTTGATCGCCGTATCGCCGTAGATATCGCGGCGCAGGACAACTACCCGGAGCGCCCCGTCTCGGCGATGGACGGCTACGCGTTTGCGTGGAGAGAGGATTTGAGCGAGCTCGAGCTCATCACCGACCTGCCCGCAGGTAGCGATAAAGGGCTAAAAGTCGAGGGCGTAAAATGCGTCAAAACATTCACCGGCTCGCTAATGAGCGAAGGCACCGACACGCTAATCCCGGTCGAAAACGTCGAGGTCGTAGGTAGCAAGGTCGTGATCAAAAAGCCCGTGCCAAAGGGCTTTGCCGTGCGCGAAGTGGGCGAAAGCTACAAAAAAGGCGAAATCCTAATCAAAAAAGGAGCGACGATAGGCTACGCCGAGACTGCGTTGCTAGCCGAGCTTGGGATCTTTAACGTTAGCGTATTCGTGCGGCCTAGAGTCGCGGTACTGGCGACCGGAAGCGAGATAAAAGACCTCGGAGAGCCGCTAGAAAACGCCGCGCAGATCCACAGCTCAAACCACGTAGGTATCGCGGCGATGGTGCGCAAAATGGGCGGCGAACCCGTGCTGTGCGAGATAGTACGCGACCGCGCCGAACTCGTAAAAGACGCCATCGTCCGCGCGCTAAAATCAGCCGACGTGCTCGTCACCACGGGCGGCATCAGCATGGGCGACTACGACTTCGTAAAAGGCGCGCTGGGCGAAAATTTCGACATCATCATCGACGGCGCCGCGATCAAACCTGGCCGCCACATCAAGGTCGCAAAAGCGGGCGAAAAATATATATTTGCACTGCCTGGCTTTCCATACTCGGCGATGGTGATGTGCGTGCTCTACGTGCGCGTGCTGCTAAATGCGTGGTTTGGCGCTAGCGAGCCTAAAATCACGGCCATCATGGACGAGGACTACAAAAAACGCTCGCCGTTTTTGGAATTTACGGCGGTAAATTTGGTCAATCGAGACGGCAAAATTTACGTAAATTTAGACGGCAAAAAGCTTGGCAGCTCGGCGATCGTAAACAACCTCACGGGAGGCGCCGCGCTTTTAATCATCCCAAAAGAAACCGAATTTATAGCAAAGGGCGAGATAGTCGAAGTGCTGAAAATGGTTTAAATTTGAGGTCAAATTTGAGTCCGACATTTGCGGTTGCAGGTAAATTTGCAAGAGTTTAGCGAACTTATGACGATCGCAGGTGCACAACGCCGAGCAGATGCGACTAGATGATCAAATTTATGCACCGTAAAATTAGTTCTTAGGCGGTAAATTTTCAAAATTTAGGCGAAATTTTTACCGCCTTGTTTGATCTTTTGGCATTTTGCTTGACGCCGTGGACATTAAAGATTGTTGTTCGGTGCGCCTGCGCTCAAGGATAAAAATGCAGTGAAATTTCTACCTTCTTACTTTGTGCGACGTAAAATTTATTCGGGTAAATTTTGTTAGGCTTGATGCACATCGCCCGCATCTTGATTGCATTCAGCGTTTTTTAGAGTTTAAAAATTGATAACTAAACAATAAACAAAAAGTAATTTTTGAACTAATTTTTGATATAATCGGTATCTAAAATTTAACAAAAAGCAACCACCTTGAACGAGCAAATAATATATTTTTTTAGAAAAAAGCCCTACTTTTTCTATTCGTTTTTCCCGGTTTTTGGCGCCTTATATAGCTTTATATTAGCGGTTTTGTTTTTAAAATGGTCGCCTTTTAAAACGGACATTTTTATCGTACTATTTTTTCTTAGCGCGCTTTGGTTTGCGGCATTTTATCTTAGCTACACAAAGACCCTACCTGCCTATAAATTTGAAAGAGAAAAGGAAAAATTTACGCTTTTAGAGGCTAGGGTCATTTCTGATTTTAGCCTGAGCGATAGAGAAAATATTTTTAAAAAGATAGAAGCGGTGCGGGTTTTTGTTAGAAAGATATTTTCAGACCAAAGCTTAGTTTCAGTTAAAATTTTAAGCCTGATAAACAAAACTCTATTTTTATACATCGAAAATTTAAGCATAATAAAAAGTCTAAACGCAGGGCTTAGCGCGGTGACAGGC
>JBHRQF010000299.1:0-2254 GCA_042645325.1 Campylobacter sp.
ATCGTCATCATCGTAAACGACGGCACGAGACCTACGCCTACGGCAAAAGTTTTAAAGCAAATTTATCCGAAAATCCGCGAAAAAAATAAAATTTTCATCATCGCCACCGGCTGCCACAGAGAAGGTACGCTCGATGAGTACGAGATGATATTCGGCAAAGAAATTTACGCCGAGCTTAACGCCAAAAACGAAGTTCACGATCATGACTCCAAGCACGACGAGATGGTATTTCTAGGCGAGTCCAAAAATGGCACGCAGATGTATCTAAACAAAATCGTGGCAGAGGCGAAAAAGGTGATCGTCATCGGCTCGGTCGAACCGCACTATTTTGCGGGCTACACGGGCGGCAGAAAGGCCTTTTTGCCGGGCACCGCATCGTACGAGAGCATCACGCAAAATCATAAACTAGCACTTAGCTCCGACGCGCAAGCTCTGCGACTAGAGGGCAACCCCGTGCACGAGGATATGATCGACGCGATGAAAGTACTAGCGCACATCGACGTTTTTTCGATCCAGACGGTGCTTGATAGCGAGCACGGCGTGTATTACGCGAGCGCGGGCGATCTAAACGACAGCTTTTACGACTGCGTGAAAAAGGCAGACGAGGTCTTTTGCGTAAATATCCCGCGCAAGGCAGATATCGTGATCTCGGTCGCGCCCTATCCGATGGACGTCGATCTCTATCAGGCGCAAAAAGCCCTAGATAACGGCAAACTAGCGCTCGCGCAGGATGGAATTTTAATAATGGTCGCAAAGTGCCGCACAGGCATCGGACCAAAGCCGTTTTTTGACCTGATGGCCTCCGCCGACACGCCCAAAAAGGTGCTCGAAAAGATCAGCGCGGGCTTTAAGCTCGGCTATCACAAGGCCGCTAAGATGGCTGAAATCTCGCTCTGGGCGCAGACTTGGGCGGTGAGTGATCTAAGCGACGAGGAGATGCGCGCCGTGCATCTAAAGCCATACCACGACATCCAAAAAGCCGTGGACGACGCGCTCGCGCAAAAGGGCGCGGACGCTAAAATCATCATCCTGCCGTTTGGCTCGATGACGGTGCCTAAGGCGTAAGTTTGGCTAAAATTTTATATTACGACGCGAGCGCAGGCATTAGTGGCGATATGAATTTAGGCGCGCTGGTGGGGCTTGGCGTGGATTTTGACTATCTTTGCGCCGAGCTTGAGAAGTTAAATTTAGCCGGCGAATTTAAGCTAGAGCGCAAAAGCGTGCTAAAAAATGGCATCGCCGCGACCAAAATCGACGTCGTGCCGCTAAAATCGCAGCCCCACGCCAGAAGCTACGCGGGTATCAAGCAAATTTTAGAGAGTTCAAATTTAAGCCGGAACTGCAAACAAAGAGCAGGCGCGATATTTCGCACGATTGCGCAGGCCGAGGCCAAAGTCCACGGCACGGACATAGAGCAGGTGCATTTTCACGAGGTCGGCGCGATCGATAGCATCGCCGATGTCGCGGGCGCGTCGATCTGCATCGAGTATCTTTTTGAAAAGCTCGGCGTCTCGCGCGTCGTAAGTTCTAAAATCGAGCTTGGCGGCGGCGTAGCGATCTGCGATCACGGCGCGCTTAGCGTGCCGGCACCCGCCGTTTGCGAAATTTTAAAAGGCATGCCCGTAAGTCTCGGGCGCGCAAATTTCGAGATGACTACGCCCACGGGGGCGGCGATTTTAAAGGCTTGCGTGGACGAGTTTGCGGATAGCGCGAGCTTTAGGATCGAAAAGATCGGTTACGGCGCGGGTGGCAAAGACGCTGCGGGCTTTGCGAACGTACTTCGCGCGATGATCTGCGAGGCGGATGAAAATTTGAACGATGAAAGCGGCGAGTCAAATTTAAGCGAAAAAACCGGCTACGGCGAGGTTTGCAAGCAAATTTTAATCTCCACGAACATTGATGATATGGACGCCGAGAACTTCGCCTTTGCGTGCGAAATTTTGCGCGAAAATGGCGCGCTGGACGTATTTAGCAGGTCGATCTTTATGAAAAAGGGGCGCATGGGCTTTGAGCTAAACGCGCTGTGCCGCAAGCAGGACGCGCAAAATTTAAAGGATCTGATATTTACGCACACCACCGCGATCGGCGTCCGCGAGATAGAGGTTGCTAAAACCGAGCTAAAGCGCGAATTTGCGCGAGTGCAGACGAAATTTGGTGAGATAGGGCTTAAAATTTCAGGCAACGGACAAGCGCAAAAAATAAAGCCCGAATTTGACGAGTGCAAGGCCGCGGCGCTCGCGCACGGCACGACGAT
>JBHRQF010000300.1:0-2234 GCA_042645325.1 Campylobacter sp.
GAATCAATACAATCACTTAAAAAACTTCTATAAATTTTATAAATATCGGTATTCTTATCCAGATAGGTTATCTCTTGTAAAAATTTTTCCAATGTATCTATTTTCATAACCCAAGCTCCGCAAGATACTCGCTCATCTTGTTTTGAACGCTTTTTAGCTCAGCCTCAAGGCGCAAAATCTCAGCCTTCGTCGCCTCGATATCCACCGCCTCTTCTTCTTCAAACGTATCGACGTAGCGAGGGATATTTAGGTTGTAGTCGTTTTCTTTTATCTCGCTAAGGCTTGCTAGGTGGGAGTATTTTTCTATCTCGCTTCTGTTTTTATAGGTTGTGACTATCTTTTCGATATTTTGTTCGGTTAGCGAGTTTTGGTTTTTGCCTTTTTCAAATTCTTTGCTAGCGTCGATAAATAGCACGTCTTCATTTGCGCGGTTTTTCTTAAAAACGAGTATGCAAGCAGGTATGCTCGTGCCGTAAAATAGATTTGCCGGTAGGCCGATAACGGCGTCAAGCAAATTTTCCTCGATCAGCTTTTGGCGTATCTTGCCCTCGCTAGATCCGCGAAATAGCACGCCGTGCGGAAGCACGACGCCCATTTTGCCGTTTTTATTTAGACTTTTTATCATATGCACGACAAATGCGTAGTCGCCCTTACTCTTTGGCGGCAAGGCATAGCTGCTAAATCTCATAAAAGGATCGTTCCCAGCAAAATCAGCGCCCCATTTATCTAGGCTAAACGGAGGATTTGCCACGACTATATCAAATGTTTTGATGAGGTTATCTTGCAGGTGGAGCGGATTTCTGATCGTGTCGCCCCACTCGATCACAGCGTCGTTTATCTCGTGTAAGAACATATTCATCTTACAAAGCGCGTGAGTTTGGCCGTTTTTCTCCTGTCCGTAAAGGCGGAAATTTTTGCTACCGACCTCTTTTGAAGCCTTGATAAGAAGCGAGCCCGAACCGCAAGTCGGATCGTAGATCATATCGCCATCTTTTGGCTCAACTAATCTCGCAAGAAGCGTAGAAACCTCGCTAGGCGTGTAGAACTCTCCGCCTTTTTTGCCCGCATCGCTTGCAAAATGAGCTATGAGATACTCGTATGCATCGCCGATTATGTCGTTGCCCTCGAGCATGGATGGGCGAAGGTCTAGCCTGCTATCGCTAAAATCCTCAAGCAAATTTTGCAAGATAGCATTTCTCTCTTTCGTGTCGCCAAGCTTGTTTTTGTTGTTAAAATCAATGCTTCTAAAGATGCCTTCAAGCTTGTCTTTATTATCCTCTTCAATCTTTTCTAGCGTTTTGTTCATTATCTCGCCTAAATTTACCGCCTCTTTGTGCGCCAAAAGATACTCAAACGTGCAGCTCTCATCAAGCTTAAATTTCTCTTTCTTTAGCTTTGCTTCGATCCTCTCGGTTTTGTCGCCGTACTCGGCTCTGAGCAATTCAAGCTTTTCTTTGTAAAAATCAGATAGATACTTAACAAAAAGCATAGTTAAAACATAGTCTTTATAATCGCTTCCGTCCATCGTGCCGCGAAATGTGTCGCAGGCTTTCCAAACGACGTTATTTATGGTCTCTTGTGTGGTCTTTTGCATTTTAGTTCTCCTCTTTTTTGATCAAATTTTCAAATATGCTTTTGTGATATTTTTGTTTTACTGCCGTCAAATTTTGTAAAATTTCGCTCTCTTGGCGAACTAAATTTAGGTATTTTACTATCTTGTTTTGAGTTTGCAAATTTATAAGCGGTACTTTTAGATTATTTATACTAGCAACGCTTATCATCGCTATGGCAGTGCCTGAAATATCTGGTGCAAGGGCTTTTTTAACGACGCTACTATTTAGATAATGCGCCACAAAATGCGGGTCAAATTTATCGCTTTTAACCCTTATGCGAACCATTAAAGACGTATATATAAGATCGCCATACTCCTTGTCTATGTAAACGGCGAAATTAGGCTCTCTAAGCCGCAGCAAGATATCGCCTCGGCTCACTTTATAATCCTCGTTTATTTGCTCGCTAGATATAAATTCGTCCGCAAAAGCGTCGTCGTAAATGGCATTTTCTGCAAACGACTTTAGCGATACTATTTTATACGAGTGCCCATACGGGCTATGCACCTCAGCCTTTTTCCTGCTTAACACTAGTCCGGTTTTTATTTCGGCTATTTTGTTTAAATTTATCATTTCAAAGCCTTTTTATGTATTACTTTAAAATAATACTAGGTGAAGTATATC
>JBHRQF010000301.1:0-2233 GCA_042645325.1 Campylobacter sp.
TCCCGGAAGTGATTTTAGCGATGCGGGAGGTCGTCGAAAAAGGCGGCTACGGTACGTCCGTAACGCCGGTGAGTCAGTTTTATTTCCAACAGGCGTTTAATAACGTAATGTTCGGCCCTTGGAAAAAGATCGCCGAGGGCTACGGTAAAATGGTGCTAGGCTACTTCGGCAAGACGCCCGTAGAGCCAGATAAGAGCGTGGTTAAGCTAGCTAGCGAGCAGTTAAATTTAAAGCCAACCAAAGAACACGCCATGGATATCGCGGATAAAGACGAGAGCAAGTCGCTTAAATTTACGCGCGAGCTGCTTAAAAAAGAGGGTATCGAGCCTAGCGAGGAAAATATCTTTATCGCTGCGGCGTGCAAAGAAAAAGGCATCGCGTTTTTAAAAGGCGAAGGCAAGGTAAATATCCGAAAAAAATCCTCAAACGCGGGCGAAACGAGCGCGCCGACCCCCCGCGCGAAAACTCCGATAAACGAAAAATACAGCGTCACCGTAAACGGCAAGAAATTTGACGTCGAGGTCGCGGACGCTGAGGGCAAAGCCGAGATAAAAAGCGTAAAACCAGCAAGCGTAGCGCATATGCCGCCTCCTGAGCTCTCTCCGGCTAAAACGACCGGCGGTAGCGGCGAGCCGGTGAAAAGCACGCTTCCTGGAAACGTGTTTAAAATCCTAGTCGCAGTAGGCGATAGCGTGAAAAAGGGACAAAGGATGTTCGTACTAGAGGCCATGAAGATGGAAATAGACGTAAACGCTCCAAAAGACGGGCTCGTGACCTCTATCGAGGTACAGCAGGGACAAACCGTAGCAAACGGTCAAATTTTAGCGAAAATTTAATCCAAAAAAGGAAGAAAAATGGTAAACGAAATAGAAAAATTGGGTCTTAAAGACATCAAAAAAATCAATCACAACCTAAGTTACGACGAGCTTTTCGAGCTTGAAAATGCGATGGGCGAGGGACGCGTCAGCAGCAACGGCACCTTTATGGTCGATACCGGAATTTTCACGGGTCGAAGCCCAAAAGATAAGTACTTCGTAAAGCAAGACCCGAGCCAAAAATACATCGCTTGGGGCAAGGTAAATCAGCCTATCTCAAAAGAGCTTTTCGATAGGCTTTTAGCCAAAGCCAAAGCCCAGCTAAGCGGCAAGGAAATCTTTATCCAAGACGCATTTTGCGGCGCTAGCGAAAAGAGTAAAAAATCAGTTCGCTTCGTAACCGAAGTCGCGTGGCAGGCGCATTTTGTTAAAAATATGTTCATCCGTCCAAGCGAGGCGGAGCTAGCTAAATTTAGCCCTGATTTCGTCGTCTATAACGCGTGCAAATGCAAAAATGAAGAGTGCAAAGAGCAGGGGCTAAACTCAGACGTTTTCGTTATCTTTAACGTCGAGGAAAACGTCGCGGTTATCGGCGGTACGTGGTACGGCGGCGAGATGAAAAAGGGAATTTTTTCGATGATGAACTACTGGCTGCCGCTTGCGGGCAAGATGTCGATGCACTGCTCCGCAAACGTGGGCAAGGGTGGCGACACGGCGCTATTTTTCGGTCTAAGCGGTACGGGTAAAACGACGCTCTCTACAGATCCAAACCGCAAGCTAATCGGAGATGATGAGCACGGCTGGGACGATGAGGGGATATTTAACTTCGAGGGCGGCTGCTACGCTAAGTGCATAAATTTAGACCCGAGCAGCGAGCCTGAAATTTACGCCGCGATCAAGCGCGACGCGCTGCTTGAAAACGTGGTCGCGGACGAGGCTGGCGTCGTGGACTACAAAGACGGCAGCAAGACCGAAAACACCCGCGTTAGCTACCCGATCTATCACATCGACAACTATGAGCCAAGCTCCGCGGGCGGCCATCCGAAAAATATCATCTTTTTAACAGCCGACGCATTCGGCGTTTTGCCGCCGGTTGCAAAGCTTACTAAAGAGCAGGCGATGTATTATTTCCTAAGCGGCTATACGGCAAAAGTCGCGGGCACCGAGCGCGGTATCACCGAGCCAGTGGCGACCTTTAGCGCGTGCTTCGGCGAGCCGTTTATGCCGCTGCACCCGACCGTTTACGCTAAGCTTCTGGGCGAAAAGATCGACAAGCATAATGTCAGCGTCTATCTCGTAAACACAGGCTGGAGCGGCGGCGCGTACGGCGTGGGTAAGCGAATGAGCATCAAAGCCACGCGTGCATGTATAAACGCGATCCTGGACGGCAGTATCAAAAAGTGCAAATTTGAAAATTT
>JBHRQF010000302.1:0-2225 GCA_042645325.1 Campylobacter sp.
GCTCCAGGCTGCCGCGTTTGGTCTGGATACAGATAAACTTCATCCCCTGCGCGCCCGCCTTGAAGCACCTTTTGCCCGCGGGATCGATGCGGATCGCATCGCCCTCTTTAACATCCTTTTCCTCGCCGTCGATGAAAAGCGCGCCGCCGCCTTTTAGCACCAAGTAAAGCTCCTCGTTTTGCTTGTGCGAATGCACGAATGGCACGCTCGCGTTTGCGGGAAGCTCATTGACAGAAAGCTCGCAGCCGCTTAAATTTAAAGCATCTTTCAGCTCGACTCTCGACTCATTTTTCGTTGAAACGATCTTGCAGTTTGACATCTTTTTCTCCTTGGATTTTTTGTTGTAATGCTATAACTTACAACTGATGAATGGAGTATAGTAAAATTTTGTTGTAATGTCAAGAGTTACAGCAAAAAATTCTGCAAAATTTGACGCAAATTTTAAAATCAGCTAAAATCCGCGCGATTTTAACCACTCGTCTATCCCGTACTAGCCGGCATCGCCATAAACGCCATCGTAGCGGGCGATACACTTTTGGCACTTAGCTACTCGTGCATGGTATTCGTGGGCTGGGGGCTTGGCTCGATTAGACGGCGCGTGGATACGCAGGTGTTTACTAGGATATATGCAGGACTTGCCGTAAGCGTGATAATGAATGAAAAAAGAGCCGCAAAAGACGAAAGCGCCGTAATCGCAAGGGCAAATTTATCTCGCGAATTCGTGGATTTTTTCGAGCAGCACTTTCCCGTGTTTTTCACCTCGGTCGTCTCGATTTTCGGCTCGGCGATCATGCTTTTGTTTATCGAGTTCTACGTAGGTTTGGCCGTTTTTGCTCTGCTCGCGATTTTTGGCATTTTGCTGCCAAAATACATCACTAAAAACGACCGCTTGTATCTAAAGCTAAACAACCAGCTGGAGCGCGAAGCAGGACGCATAAGCGTAGGCGACGAATACACGCTAAATCGCTACTACGACGTACTTTCAAAGCTTCGTATCCGCATTTCAAACAGAGAGGCAATGAGTTTTTTTATCATCGGCGCGAGTGCGGCGGCGATTTTTAGCTTGGCAATATTTTTACTCTCGAGCAATCATGCAAATGCGGGTCACATCTACTCGGTGCTTACCTATCTCTGGACGTTTGCGATCAGTCTTGACGACGCGCCGAGGCTAGTGGAAGAGTTTAGCAAGCTAAAAGACATAGGCAAGCGCGTAAACGTCGAGCTAGAGGGAGATTTGGCTAAAATTTAAGCGCTTTTTGGGGTATAATGTATCTAAAATTTGCCGAAAAACGAGGTCAAAATGCACGAAAATCACGCCCATTGCGCGCATTCGCACACGTCAAATAAAACCGTTTTGAGAAATTCCTTCCTTATGATATCCGCTTTTATGCTGATCGAGGTCGCGGGCGGCCTCGCGACGAACTCGCTCGCCCTGCTCTCGGACGCCGGGCATATGCTATCAGATGCAGCGGCGCTCGGGCTTTCGCTGTTTGCGTTTAAATTCGGCGAACGCAAAGGCAATCTGCAAAAGACTTTCGGCTACAGGCGGATTGAAATTTTAGCCGCGACAATAAACGCGCTCGCCCTCGTCGCGATCGCCGTTTTGATCGTCATCGAGGCGGCCAGGCGCTTCCAAAACCCGCCCGAAGTAGCCACCGCGGGCATGCTTGCTATCAGCACGCTGGGACTTGCCATAAACATCGTCGTGGCGCTTTACATGCTGCGCGGCGGCGACGTGAGAGAAAACGTCAATATGCGCGGAGCCTATGCGCACGTGCTGGGCGACGCCCTGGGCTCGGTAGGCGCGATCGCGGCGGCACTGCTGATGATGTGTTTTGGCTGGGGCTGGGCGGACGCGGCGGCCAGCGTGCTCGTGGCTGCGCTCATCGTAAAAAGCGGCTGGGGCGTGCTAAAAGACAGCCTAAACATCCTGATGGAAGGCTCGCCAAAGGGCGTGTGCCTGGACGGGCTCGTCGCGCAGATCAGGGGCATAGACGGCGTGCTTTCGGTGCACGACCTGCACGTCTGGAGTATCACGAGCGGCGCAAACGCGCTCACGGCTCACATCGTGGTTAGCGGCGAGCTGAGCGTACGCGAGGCGGAGCAGATCATGGCCGAAATATCGCACGAAATGGAGCATCTGGGCATCACACACACGACGCTACAGCTTGAAAGTAGCGACAACGAATGCGCTGACGAGCTCATCTGCGAAGTAAGATCAAATG
>JBHRQF010000303.1:0-2225 GCA_042645325.1 Campylobacter sp.
CTATCAATAAGAAAAACAGTATAACAACTATAAAAAACGCCGCAATCTTAACAACTCTGCTTAAGATTTTCAATATCCATCCCTAATAAACTCTTTGCACGCCGCCAGCGCATAATCACCGCGCAAATTTAAACTAAGCCTTCTTTAAAAACTCCGTCTTTAGTACGATGACGCCCATTTTATCGATTCTGCCTTCGATCTCTTTGTCGTTATCCGTGATTTTTATATTTTTCACCATAGTTCCGCGCTTTAGCGTAGCGCCCGCGCCTTTTACTTTTAGGTCTTTGATTAGAGTTACGTTATCTCCGGCGTTTAGTTCGGTTCCATTTGCATCTTTTGGCATATTTTCTCCTTTAAATTTAGCGCCCATTTTACTAAAAAATCATCAAAAAATAAAGCCCGACGCGCTAAATATAAATACGGATAGTAAATTTTGCCCTTATAAAATAAGCCAGTCTCGTTGCCGGGCAGCTCAAAAGCCAGCCGTGAGCTAAAGCAAAGCTAAATTTAACTCCACGCATCAGGCTAAGCCGCGATCTTTATCTGCCCTCTTTCTTTTTATTTTTACGCCGTTTTTAAATTTGTCAAGCTAAAGCATCACGCGCCTTTTGCGTCGGTTAAACCAAGCGCAATTCCCGTCCGCTTACCTGCTCTCCCGCATCGTATAGACGCCGCCTTCGTTCGTTACATCAAATTTTTGCTTTGCTATCTCGTCAAAACTCTTGCCATTTATCTTTACCTTGCCGGGCATCGCGCTTTTATCGCCTATATTCATCTTAAATTTGCCTCCTGCTAAAAGCAGCTTTACGCGGATGCCGTTTTTGGGCGAATATTTACCGTCTTTTTTATCAAAAAGCGCACTAAAAGGCAGGCCGTGCGCCGTCTCGCCGGAGCCTAGCAACCTAAAATAGCCCGCAAACGCGCAAACGGCCGCAAGCGTAAAAATCAAAATTTTCTTCATCGCTCATCCTCGTTTAAATTTTATGCGATACAAAACTCCGCGCCACACTTTGCGACCCGCGCCGTAAAAGGCTTTAAGCCTCGATAAATTCGTCGTTATTTATCGCGCGCAAGTCGTAAACATCGCCGAATTTCGCCATAATCTCGCGCGTAGCCTCCGTAAAAGGTTCGCAGCCAAAGTGCGGCACGACGCAAAAATCAACCAAATTTAACCCCCTAAAATCGCTCATTTTTGTGCTATTTCCATCCATCAGCGTAGCATATTTCGTATCCGGAGCCGCCGCGATCGCTCCTGCCGACTCGCCGACGTAAATTTTGCCCGATTTGACCGCGTCTTTTATGGCTTGGGCGGCGCGCGATTTTCGCAGCTCTTTAAGCAGATAAAACGTATTTCCGCCGCTAACGTAAATGACGTCGCACCGGCTAATAGCGGCTAAAATTTCATCGCCATAAAAAGGTTCGTCCTGCTCCGATACTAGCGCCGCTGAATTCTGGGCGCAAGAGACGTCAAGGCGTATTAGCTTCGCGCCTAATTTTTCCAAAATCTCCGCCGCTTCGCCGACGTAGAAATTTACCTCTTCAAATTTCGCCGCGGTATCTATGAAAACGACGTTTTTGCCGCTAAATTTTACCCGTTCGTTAATCCTAGCCGCAACCTGCGCAAAGTAAGAGCAAAGAAAAATATTCGCCATTTTTAATCCTTTTAAAATATAAATTCGCAAATCCATTATATCCAAACGAGCCTAAAAACTCTCGCATTTCGCGTCGCCCGCGTCTTACTCTACGGGTAAGATTTAGCGGTTTTAAGATACGGGTATCGGTGCTAAAATTTGGTAAATTAGCCTCAAATTTAAACTTAAAACGACTCAGACCAGACAGAGGCAAGGGAACGGACTAGCCGTCCGCGACCAAAGCCGGGCCGCCGGCGATGTATAGCGGAAAAAGAGGGACTGCCCGCCCTACTCAAAGATATTTTTGTGCAAGATTTCTTCTAGCACAACAGTCGCGTAGCTGCCTTTTTGCAGCGTGAAATTTATCGTAAAGTGCGCTTTTTCCTCGTTGTATTTGTAGCTTGCATCCTCCAAATAGCACCACGCAAAGCGCCTAGATCCCGTCATTTTAGCTTTATATTCGTTTGCCTGCGCGAAAACTTGATCCTCTACCGCCCTAGCCGCGCCCTGCGCCTCATACGCCTTCGCGCCCGCGATCAGCCCGCAGCTAGTGATATCCCTAGCGTCAAAGCGCGCGCCCTCGGCGTCCAAATC
>JBHRQF010000304.1:0-2206 GCA_042645325.1 Campylobacter sp.
CCTGCAAAGAGTGCGAGATCAAAGGAAAGGAAGGCAATGCCGAATTTTTCTACGCTTTTAACAAAAGATAACATAACCGCCGTTGCGATCGGGCATTTTGACGGCGTTCATCGCGGACACAAGCAGCTTTTAAAGCAGCTGGGCGAGTACGGCGGGCTGGTCGTGATCGACAAAAACAAGGCCAACATCACGCCAAAGCTAAAGCGAGCCGAGTACTCGAGCTACCCGTGTTTTTTGTATGATTTTGATAGCATAAAAGGGCTTGGCGGCGATGAGTTTATCGCGCTTTTAAAGCGGGATTTTAAAAATCTGCAAAAAATCGTCGTGGGGTTTGATTTTCGTTTCGGGCGAAACAGGGCGTGGGACAAGCATGATTTGCGGCGTATCTTTGACGGCGAGGTGGTCGTAGTAGACGAGGTTTGCTTTGACGGTATGGGCGTGCATAGCTCGGCTATACGCGAGTATATCAAACAAGGCGAGATCTACAAGGCAAACCGCCTGCTAGGCCGCGAATACTCGATCGAAGGCCGCGTGATAAAGGGGCAGGGCATCGGGTCGCGCGAGCTCGTGCCGACGCTAAATTTAGACATCAAAAGCTATCTTTTACCGCGCGAGGGCGTATATGCGACGAGGACCCGCATCGGATACAAGACCTACGGCTCGGTTACCTTTGTCGGCAACCGCGTGAGCACGGACGGCAACTTTAGCGTCGAGACGCACGTGCTAAACGAAAATATCGAGGGCGCCCGTGACGTCGCGGTTTGCTTTATCAAGCGACTGCGCGACAACCGCAAATTTGAAAGCCTAGAGGGGCTAAAAGAGCAGATCGGGGCCGACATCAAGCAGGCGATGGAGTTCGTCGGCGTGTGCGATCTCTACGTCGTAGGCGATGCTGCAGCGCAAAGGAGCGAGCCGTGAAGGACGAAATCTTTAAAGAACCGATAAAAAAGCAGTTTGAATTTGACGCGAGCGTGGCGTCGGTGTTTGACGATATGATCGGGCGCTCGGTGCCGTATTACGACGCTTCGCAAAAGCTGATCGCCGATTTTTTAGCGCAAATTTTACCGCAAGGCGCAAGCGTGATAGATCTTGGCTGCTCGACCGCCTCGACGCTACTGGCCCTTTGGCGCAAGAGAAACGACCTCGCGCTAAAAGGCGTGGATAATGCGCCTGCGATGCTGCAAAATGCGTGCGCCAAGATAGAGGCCTACGGCGCTAGGATCGAGCTTGAGCTAGCGGACATTTTAGAGTGCGAATTTGACGCGCAGGGCGCCGTTTTGATGAACTACACGCTACAGTTTATCCGCCCGCCTAAGCGTCAGGATTTCGTAGCCAAAATTTACCGCGCGCTAAATGATGGCGGCGTGTTCGTTTTTAGCGAGAAGCTTATATTTGAGGATAAGACGCTAAGCAAAAATATAATTGAAATCTACGAAAAATACAAACTTGAACAAGGATACTCGCGCTACGAGATCGCACAAAAACGCGAGGCGCTAGAAAACGTGCTCATACCATACACCGAAGCGGAAAATAGAAATTTGGCGCTGAGTGCTGGGTTTAAAAATGTGGAGTGTATATTTAGGTGGGCGAATTTTGCGATGTTTGTTGCTTTTAAGTAAGAAATTTAACGGCTTGTCTCGTGAGCGCTTTTCCGAGATTTTGCAAAATTTTCGCTCCGCAGGCTATATGCCTAGCGCACGCTCAATTTTGCTTCAAAGCTCGAAAAATCATCTCACGATACTTCGCCTCAAATTACCTTCAAATAAAATTTGAACTCAAATTTTACTCACCGAGACCCGTATCTTGAAAACATAAATTTAAAACTCGCGACGCTTTGCGCCAGCGAATCAGTGTCGCCACCCTTAACTTCGCTTCGCTCGTTACGAGACGGCAACAAGTTGCCTCTACGAAGAAAAGCGTCGTAGGGGGAGGGGGATTAAAGGGGGTGGAGAGCGACTTCGCCATTCAAGCCCCCACCCCCATTACAATAAAGTAAAAAACAACCTCAAACGGTTGTTTTTTACGCAAGAAAGCCGAACTTGCAATAGCAAATTTAATCAAACCAAATTTAGCATCTTAAAGATGCAAGTCTCGGTGCGTAAAATTTAGAAATATCTCCATGCAAAAATATGATTTTCGCTTCGCTTATAAAAAATATATAAATTTTACCTTAAGAAATATTTTTCTAAGGCTAAAGTGTGTAAAA